>DATHFS010000696.1:0-7858 GCA_035317975.1 Cyclobacteriaceae bacterium
GTCATGAGCGGCGCCGTTCATGTATATGTCAGCCAGGCCCACAAGGGTGAGCTGGTGATGGGAGCCGGCACGGACGCTTTTAACTCCTATGCCCAACGCGGTGGCTTTCATGTGATCGAGCACCAGCTCGCTGCCGCGCTGGAGTTGTTCCCGATCTTTTCCCGCGCTCAGGTTTTGAGAACCTGGGGTGGCATCGTTGACATCGCTCCGGATGCCTCTCCCATCATCGGGCTTACACCAGTTGAGAACCTGTTCATCAACGCCGGCTGAGGAACAGGCGGATTCAAAGCCACGCCAGGTTCGGGCTGGGTTATGGCCCACACAATGGCGCACGGGATACCGCATGAATTGAATAGGCCTTTCGCGCTTGATCGATTTGTGACAGGTCATCTCATTGATGAACACGGAGCGGCCGGAGTGGCGCATTGAATTATTTGTTGATTTGTCAGGGGTCAAAAAATCAAAAATCAAACATCAACAATAAACAATAAACAATCCACGTGACGGATTTCTGATTGTTTATTGCTGATTTGTGATTGCTGATCTTGACTACCGCTAGGTCAAAAATTAACAATAAAAAATAAACAATGCGTTTGAGGGATTTCTGATTGTTTATTGCTGATTTGTGATTGCTGACCTTTACTTAATTTTATTACATATTATGCTGTACATTCCTTGTCCACACTGTGGCCTGCGCAACGAAACCGAGTTCCATTACGGGGCTGAAGCCGGAGTGGCCTACCCGGATCCCCATGCGCTTACCGACAGCGAATGGGCGAGGTACCTTCATATCCGTGCCAACCCTAAGGGGTGGCTTGCCGAGCGGTGGGTGCACTTCGCTGGATGCGGCCGGTGGTTCAACCTATGGCGCAATACCATCACCCATGAGATCGGGCCGGCATACCTTCCGTTTACCACACAACCAAACTCTCCGGGAATGAGGGATGCGCTAAATAAAAAATCAAACATCAACAATAAAAAATAAACAATTCGATCGATTTCTGATTGTTTATTGCTGATTTGTGATTGCTGACCTTTACTACCGCCAGGTCAAAAATCAAAAATTAACAATAAAAAATAAACAGTGCGTTTGAGGGATTTCTGATTGTTTATTGCTGATTTGTGATTGCTGATCTTTACTTAATTTTATTAAATAGTATTATGCTGTACACTAGGCAGGAGGACTCGCGGGCATGAGTGACGTTTCATTCAGTTTTGATGACAAGCTCTACAAGGGTCATCAGGGCGAGCCGATGGCGGCTGCCTTGCTGCGCAGCGGCCTGCTGACAATAACCAACAGCACCTACCATGGCCGTCCGCGGGGTGTCGTCGGATTGGGTGTTGAAGAACCCAATGCACTCGTTCAACTGGTATCCGGTACAATGGAATCGATGCTTCCGGCCACCGTCATTGAAGTGGCAGACGGACTTGCTGCACGCAGCCTTACCGGCATCGGTGCACTGCCTGAGTCCCCCGATGAAGCACGCTACGACAAGACCAATCGCTATGTCGATACGCTGGTCATAGGGGCAGGTCTTGCGGGACTGACGGCGGCGGATGAGCACCTGCGTGCAGGCCGTGAGGTTCTACTGATCGACGACCAGACAGGACCCGGTGGTCATCTCCGGCACCTTGGACTGGAATTACCGCCAGCCCTGCGGGAAGTTCTCGCGCATGGAAACCTCACTTATATATACAGGTGTACTGCAGTGGGTTTGTACGACCAGAATTATGTCGTCGCCATTGAGCGGCGCAGCGACCACCTTGGGAATTCCCCGCCTGACCGGCGGGCAGGCGCGCCAATAAAGCGCGCACGCATCCGTGTGTGGCATATCCGCGCCGATCAAATCGTGCTGGCGCCGGGTGCCTTTCAGCGACCGTTGATCTTCGCCAACAACGACAGGCCCGGCATCATGCTCTCCCATGCGGCAGCGACTTATGTTGCGGTTCATGGCGTAAGAATTTTCAAGCGCGCTGTGGTTTCGACAGTTGACAACCAGGGATACCGTGATGCAGTTCGGCTTCACGATGCCGGTTTACAAATACAAGGTATTTATGATGCGCGCCCCGAGGCCGGAGGGCCGAGTGTCGCTGCGGCAATAGCGGCCGGGATCCCGGTACATTTCCGCGCCACCGTTCTCGATACCGGCTCCGAAACTGGCGCTGAAAGAACTTTGCGCAACGTCACCATCCGGAATCTTGACACGGGAGAAATATCCACGACGCCTGCCGATCTCCTGGCAGTCTCCGGAGGCTGGACTCCGATCCTCGACCTTGCGACACATATCGGCATCAAAACGAAGTGGAGTGAAGAACATGCTGCCTTCGTCATCAAGCACTCGACCGCCAAGCTTCGTACGGCCGGCATGCTGGCCGGCGACTTCGGCGGCGACGACGATCCATTGGTATTCTTCGTTCCGGCGCTCGATCCCGAGCAGTCCCGTCACGCTTACATCGACTTACAGCGCGATGCAACGCTGCACGATCTGTGCCGTGCTGTTGGGGCAGGGTTGTCCAGCATCGAGCACATCAAACGTTACACCACGATAGGCACTTCACACGACCAGGGCAAGACCAGCGGCATGCTCACCATCGGTGCACTTTGCCAGCTTAATGGTACTGCACAAGGCGGAAAGTCCGGCCTGTCACCGGCTGACGTGGGTACCCTTTCCTTCCGGCCGCCGTATGTTCCGGTGACGTTCGCTGCACTTGCCGGACGTGAACGCGGACTGCTTTCCGATCCCATCCGCATCACATCACTCCATCAATGGCATGTTGAAGCTGGTGCAGTATTCGAGGACGTGGGGCAATGGAAACGACCGTGGTACTTCCCGAAGCCGGGAGAGCGCAAGGAAGATGCCGTTCGGCGTGAGTGCGTGGCAGCCAGACAGGGTGTGGCCGTGATGGACGCCTCGACCCTCGGAAAGATTGATATCCAGGGTCCGGACGCTGGGGTTTTTCTCGACCGCATCTATACGAATATCTTCTCGACATTGCCTGTTGGACAGTGCCGCTATGGTTTGATGTGCAAGGCTGACGGTATCGTCTTTGACGACGGTGTCACCACCCGCCTGGGGGAAAACCATTTCCTGATGACCACTACGACCGGAGGTGCTGCCGGGGTATTGGCCTGGCTGGAAGAGTGGCTGCAGACGGAGTGGCCTGACTTGAAAGTCTATTGCACCTCCGTGACGGAGCATATTTCGACAATCGCACTGGTAGGACCGAAAAGCCGTAAGCTTCTGCAAGAATTTGTTACCGGAACCGATCTCTCCAAAAGCGCATTTCCTTTCATGCACAGCCGTGAAGCGATGATCGATGGCATACCCGTGCGCATCGCGCGTATTTCCTTTTCAGGAGAGCTGGCATTCGAGATCAACGTTGCCTGGGACCATGCCCGCTATATTTGGGAACGACTGTGGGCGCTCGGACGTCCCTATGACCTGACTGCCTATGGCACAGAAACCATGCACGTGCTGCGGGCGGAAAAAGGTTACATCATTGTTGGGCAGGATACCGACGGCACCCAGACGCCGTATGACGTCAACATGTCCTGGATCGTCTCCAAAAAGAAAGAGTTTATCGGAAAGCGTTCCTTCCAACTCCCCTACTTGAAAGCAACGGGGAGATTACAGCTGGTCGGCCTGTTGCCGGAGAACCATGAGGAGGTCATTCCGGAGGGTGCATACCTAACTGGGCTGACGGCACAACCGGACGATCGCGGCAAAACCCGGCATACTGGTTATGTGACGAGCTCTTACTATTCATGTGAACTGGGCCGCGCGTTCGCCCTGGCACTGGTGACCGATGGCCTGACCCGGATGGGTGAAGTGCTCGCCGTGCCACCGATCCCGATAGCTATCGGGACCAGTAGGAAAAAAGTGCTGCGTGCCACCATCTGTGACGCTGTATTCATTGACAAGGAGAACATCAGAAGAGACGATTGAAACCCTGACACATGATCGCCAAAGAAAGTCCGCTGAAAGGAATGAACATGGGAACCGTCGCTACGGTGGCCATTCGTGAATTGCCAGGATTGCATACCCTCGATCTTCGTGTGGCGCCCGGAACCGCAGCGCAAGCCGCAGTCGCTGAAGCGCTGGGCATGGATCTGCCGGTGAAACCAGGCCAGACGCGAGGAGGGTCCGTATCCGGTGGAGCTGAAGCCCATGCTCTGTGCCTTGCACCGGACTGGTGGCTAATGGTAGGTTTACAAGAGGCTAAGCAGAAGCTCGCACCGCTGCTGTTGAAGAACGACTATCATTTGAGCGCAGTTGATGTCAGTGGCCAGCGAACTACCATTGAACTTGATGGACCTAAGGTCCGTGACGTGCTCGCCCACCTTTGGGATCAGGATCTCCGGGAAAAAAATTTCCCTATTGCAAGTGTCAGCCAGGGACTCATGGCGAAGGCGCCGGTGATCGTCTGGCATATTGCTCCGTTTCGTTACCGTGTCCTGGTCCGAAGTTCTTTCGCTTTGCACGGGTGGAAGGCTCTGGTGGACGCGGCGGAGGAGTGGGTGTAAAGCAACGTTGCCCGGAACTATTCGTACATTTGATAAGGGTATGCTGGAAACAACGGGTTACCTATTCATGAAACAAAGCAAACCTAAAGTCCTATAGAAACGACTAAATCATAAATGACTCGTAGCACACCAGGTGAGCTTTTGGAAAAAGGTTTCATCACGCAAGAACAGTTCCAAAAGATTGAGCCTGTCGTTTCAGGAAAAATAGTTTCTGTTTTCTACGAACTCCGCACTATCCTTTACCTGGGTGTGATGCTGTTCACCACTGGTGCAGGCATATTCATTTATCAAAACATTGGCAGCATTGGTCATATTATCAGCATCGTTGCACTTACTATTATTATGCTTGCCTGCTTTTGGTATGTGTTTAAGTATGAGTCTGGTTATTCTCACGGCCCCATTCAGTCGCCAACATCGTATTATGATTATGTTTTGCTTTTGGGGTGTTTGCTTTTTATTTCCATACAAGGGTATTTGCAATTTCAATATGGCGCACTTAATGATAACCTCGGTTGGAGTACGCTGATAACGGCAATTCTTTTTTTCTACTTGGCCTATCGTTTCGATCATGTAGGTATTCTCTCACTCGCCATCACTGCGCTGGCGTCATTCTGGAGTATCAGTGTGTCGCCTCAAAAATGGTATAGTGGTGAATTCTTTTCCGGATCTAATTTATATAATACTGCTATTTTCTTTTCAATAATAGTTGGCGGCATTGCTTTTTTCCTGGACAAACGTGAAATCAAAAAACACTTCACCTTCACTTACCTTAATTTTTGCATGCTGATTTTCTTCGTTGGGGCTGTAGCGGGTATGTTCTCTCAATACGGGTTTATGTACGTGTCGTTGATTTACGGAGGATGTGCCTTTGCCTTTTATATGGCTCGCTGGAGAAGATCATTTTTATTTTTGCTGTACGCTTTTCTGGCCGGCTACACCGCCACGACCTATCTGCTCGCCAGAACGATTTTTGAGCACGAACCCGAGCTGTGGTTATACTATTCGCTACTTTCTTGTGGAGGCTTCGTCTATTTCATCGTTCGTTACAAAACTTTTTTCAAACAATTATGAACAGTGCTTACAACCCCGTGTCAGTTTATCACCTCGCCGTGATCAAAGAGACGAAGCGCTGGGCTAAGCATAGCTTTATTACGGATGAGCAATTCGCAGAAATCAACAAAGAATATAAAACTCCGTTCTATCATCCCAACTTCATAATCCGAATTTTGCTTTTCCTGGCGACGTTGTTGGCACTTTCAGGAATGTCGGGCATACTTGGAGGGATGTTTGCACAAGCCGGTGAGACAATAATTTTTTGGGGCTGCATTGTATATGGTATTGTATCCTTTGTTGTGCTTGAAAAAATGCTCATTGCCAATAACCATTTCAAGTCCGGTGTAACCGAAGCGGTACTCTACCATGCCTGTGCTTTTACTATTGGTGGGGTGGCAGGTCTTACTGGTTTTAATAACCCTCAACTATGGTTGTTCGCTTGCTTCATTGTCTTTTCTTTTGCAGCTTTTCGTTACCTGGATTTATTGACCACGGTGGCAGCAATAGGATCGCTTGCCGGAATTTTATTTTACAATTGCTTTGAAGCGGGAGGGATTTTCAAACAGATAATCCCTTTCGTTTTCATCTTTTCATTTTATGCGCTTTACTTTTTCGTTAGAAAACTTAAATCGAAAGACAGCGTAAGAATCTGGAACGCGAACTTGTTGGTGTTAGAAATTATTTGTTTGTTGTTAATCTATGCCAGCGGCAACTATCTGGTAGTTCGCGAACTGAGTGTAAACCTGATGAACCTTTCTTTGAATGAAGGCGAAAATATTCCGTTTGCGTTTCTTTTCTATATGTTAACCGTTGGCATACCCATTGGCTACCTGTATGCAGGAATTAAAAACAAAGACATGGCATTGTTGCGGGTGAGTCTGATTCTGCTCGCTTTTTCCGTTTTCACCTTTAAATACTATTACAGCCTCGGCCACACTGAAATCATGTTACTCTTTGCAGGATCACTTTTAATTATGGCGGCTATCGCACTGATGCGTTATCTCAAAATCATGCGCCATGGATTTACGGGGGAAAATATTCTTTCATCGAAATGGGCAAACCTGAATGTGGAAGCGTTTGTGATCTCGCAGACGATGGGTGGAAATCAAGCTGAGGTAGCAAAGACAACAGCGGGCGGTGGTGGTTCCTTCGGTGGTGGCGGATCAAGCGATAGCTTTTAAGGCTACGTTTCTTGTTTTTTCTCCCATTATTGTCACTCAAAGGGCCCCTGGAGTAGGCAGACCACATCTTTTCGCATGCAGCCACTGTGATTGTCGTATTCAGCCACCAAGATTGTCGCATTTACACTGCAATAGCACGATCGTTGTTGACGAGATTTGTATCGTAACAACCAATTTTGAAGAAGCTTTTTAAAGAATAAATTATATGAGGAGGTAAAATAACCATGAGAAAAATAATTGTTTTATCATTTATTACATTAGATGGAGTCATGCAAGCACCCGGTGGACCAGAGGAAGATACATCGAATAGTTTCAAGTATGGCGGTTGGTCTGCGCCTTATTTTGACGATGTTGTTGATAAGGTCATGGAAAAACAGATGAAACCGGCAGACCTTCTTTTGGGCAGAAAAACATTTGAGATTTTTGCCTCCTACTGGCCTGAACATGCGGACTTTTGGCCAGGTATCAATGATGCCACAAAATACGTCTTGTCCAAGACCATAAAAAACTCAGATTGGAAAAACTCAGTTTTCCTTGAAAGCCTGGCAGATATCGAAAAGCTCAAAAATTCAAAAGGTTCTGACATTCAGGTTCACGGCAGTGGAGAGCTTATTCAACTGCTACTTAAGAATGATTTAGTGGACGAACTCTGGCTCAAAATTCACCCGCTGACCCTTGGTAAGGGGAAAAAATTGTTTGACAATGGCCCGATTCCGGCGGCATTTACATTAATAGAGAGTTTGGTTTCGCCAACCGGAGTGATTATTGCCAATTACAAGCGCGCTGGAACAGTTAAGACTGGTACTATGGGAGGGTAAGGAGAAATAAAATGAGAATCCATCAATTCGGGGCGTGATACTTGGTGAGCATTTGGGGCAACTGTTTACAATTGCCTGGACGGTATTACTCTCCATGTCATTTGCGAAATTAGAATTGATGCCTAAATGGGAGCGAGACCAGTTTTTTTCGGCTGCCCCCTTTTCAAATAAATCGAAACGCGGCGGACATCAGGTCTCTTTCTGTTCTGGATATTCCTTGCTTTTCAGCAACAGTGTTCCATTGACCGACAGATGCTTTTACTTTCTCAATTATTTCGCTG
>DATHFS010000697.1:0-2314 GCA_035317975.1 Cyclobacteriaceae bacterium
ATTCCACCGCCGTTGCTTTCGACCGTGATGCACACCTCGATCCCGGAAAACTGATCTTCAAATCGGGAGAGGTCATCTGCCTCACCCAAAATGAAACTTCGAATGGAACACAGGTAAGCAACGCTATTATCGCTGCCGTCAAAAAAAGTAATCCGAATCACCTGATCGCAGTGGATGCAACTTCTTCTATGGCGGGCGTGCGGCTCACCTTCACGGCCGCCGATGTCTGGTTCGCTTCTGTTCAAAAATGTTTTGGTTTGCCTGCCGGGCTGAGCATCATGGTCGTTTCCCCGAAAGGGATAGAACGGATCCGTCAAATCAACGAAGCACGCCATTATAATAGTCTCGCGTTCATGACCGAAATGATGGCCAGGTGGCAGACGCCTTGTACGCCCAATGTACTCGGCATCTATTTAATGATGCGCACCCTCCAGGCGCGTGCTCCGATCGGCCAGGTCCATAAAGAAATAAAAGAACGTGCAGACGATTGGCACGTACTGCTTCAACGGTCTAGAACGATGCAGCCCCTGGTCCTGAATCCGGCAGTACGGTCCCAGACGGTGATCGCCGTCAAGGTAGACGCCGGCCATCTTGAAAAAATCAAAAAAGAAGCGCACAAGAAAGGCTTTCTGCTGGGCGAAGGATATGGCGCATTAAAGAAAGAGACATTCAGGATCGCGAATTTTCCCGCCCTCAAGGGAAGTGAGATCGCCCGGCTGATGAAATTTTTGTCTCAGTTCTAAGCGGGATACTGGTTGCGGGGCTGTGCACCTATTGCAGAACCAGCAACTCGTCTGGATCTGGAGCTCGGGGAATGAAGGTTAGTGCATCGCGCTTGGAGGATCCAGCCAACCGCGATAGAGTTCCGTAGGAACGAAATATTGGTAGAAAAAAATCAAACAGTTAGAAAAGTTCCGTAGGAACGAAATATCAATTCAGCGCCAGATCTAAGATTTTGGTATTAGTTTCGCTAAAAGTGCAGATGCCGATCTTAGCCTTCTATATTTCGTCCCTAGCGGGACTTGAATTTATGCTCATTGAATTTCTACCAATATTTCGTCCCTAGCGGGACTTGAATTTCTGCCAATCTTTCCCCTAACGGGACCCGGTAACAAGGAACTTTCATTGGTCATCAGTCCTAAAGTTTCGAATAGGTGTCATCAGTAATGTCAATTGTTACCTCTTTGCCTACTACCCCTTGCCTACTGCCTACTTCCCCCTGCCTCCTCATTGTCCATATACAAAACAGACCGGCAATAGGCAACCGGTAACCAGTAACCAATTATCTTGGTATTTCCTGAATTTTCTCTTGACATTGTGAATGGAAAAAATTTTCCGGGTTCAGGAAGTGACTTTTCGCAGCTCATGGAGTCTTACTTAATGCTCCTCTCTAAAATCCCTCGTGTGTTCATGATCCTGTTATTTAAAGTGGTACATATTCCGGCTCGGGGGCATTTTTTTTGTAATGCGAAAAACGGAAGGGTCACAGGCGCTTATCCCGTTCTCCTTCTTCTTTTTTCAAGCACTTCATGGTCAGTGAAAATCCTGACCAAAAGCAACATCCTGCAAATTGGTTTGACATAACTTACGCTATATGATTGTCCTGTTCAAAATTGCTTTGCTCCTTTCGTTTGGGATGTTCGCCATTCCAAAACAGGGGAAATATTGGCTTGCGCTGGCCCTGCAACTGATGCTCCTTGTTCCGAGCACGGCGTGGGCATGGGAGGTGCTGACCCACGATACCATGACTATCGAACTGGGAGTCAACACCTGGAGCGGCCCGATTTTCCTTACGATCGATGCCCTGAGTGCCTACTTCATGTTGATTATTAACCTGATCTGCTTGTGCGGTATGATTTATGCCGGGGGGTATTTAAAGCCTTACCTTCCCAAAAAGCGGTCCGTTTTCATTTCACTTCACCTTTTCAGTTTTTTATGGCTTCATGCCGCTATGCTATTGGTCGCTTCGATGCGCGACGGCATTGCTTTTTTGCTGGCTTGGGAACTGATGTCGTTATTTTCTTTTATCCTGGTAATTTTTGAAGCCCAGAAGGAAGCAACACTGAAGACGGGGATCAACTACCTGCTGCAGATGCACCTGAGTTTTGCCTTGATCATGCTGGGATTTCTCATTGCAGCCAATCAAACCGGAGATCTCAGCTTTGCCGGTGTTGGAAAATTCTTCTCTCAGAATAGTAATGCGCCTCTGTTCCTGGTATTCTTCGCGGGTTTTGGAATCAAAGCAGGATTTATTCCTTTCCATTCGTGGTTGCCCCGCGCCCACCCCGCCGCTCCTTCCCATGTTTCCGGTGTA
>DATHFS010000698.1:0-2644 GCA_035317975.1 Cyclobacteriaceae bacterium
CAATAAGTACCAAGTGAAAGAATCCGCCAAATATTCTTGTGATCTCTGCGCCTACTTTGCGCCCCTGCCCCGACGTGTCGGTGGTCCGCGCCTCTGCGGTTTTGCTGTGTGTTTCAGCCCCACTGTGTGCGCACACAACCCAAAATTTTACTGATAATTTTTCTCAAAAGTGGTGATTATACTTTCCTGATTCCATAATTTTGGCCAAACTCCTTTCGTTTATGCTGGATCAAAAAGAAATTGAAAAAATCCCAGTCAAGATTTTCAGTACGTCCGAACAAGGTTCTGTCTTTGTCGCCAATGAAGTTGCCGACCTCATCAAATCGCGTCAAAAGGAGGGCAAAAACTGTGTACTGGGTTTAGCCACCGGCTCGACGCCCACCCGGGTCTATGCTGAATTGGTGAAGATGCACCAGGCCGGACTGAGTTTCAAGAATGTCATCACGTTTAACCTGGACGAATATTACCCCATGCCACCGGATTCGCTACAGAGTTACGTCCGGTTCATGAATGAACACCTTTTCAATCACGTTGACATCCCGAAAGAAAACATCAATATTCCCGATGGGACGTTGCCTAAAGAGAAGGTAGCCGATTTCTGTAAAGCCTACGACCGCAAAATAGAAACCCTGGGCGGGATCGACTTGCAGATTCTGGGGATTGGGCGCACCGGCCACATCGGTTTCAATGAGCCCGGTTCCTCCGAGCGGTCTCAAACCCGGATGATTACACTTGATCAGGTCACACGGATCGATGCAGCCAGTGATTTTTTCAGTGAAGAAAATGTCCCGAAGAAGGCGATCACGATGGGGGTGGGGACCATTCTCAAATCAAAAAGAACGATCATGATGGCCTGGGGCGAAGGGAAGGGCCCTATCATTAAGAAAGCTGTGGAAGGTCCTGTCACCGACCAGATTCCTTCTACTTTTCTGCAAAAGCATCCCAACGCGCTCGTTGTGCTCGATGAGGCTGCATCCTCTAAACTGACATCGATCAATACGCCCTGGCTGGTCGACAGTTGCGATTGGGACGATAAGTTAATTCGCCGTGCCGTGGTTTGGCTTTGTCAGACGATCAGTAAGCCCGTGCTGAAGCTCACCAACCACGACTACATGGAACATGGCATGGGCGACGTCATCACGGAGTTTGGCTCTGCCTACCAGGTGAACATAAAAGTATTCAATCAGCTCCAGCACACCATCTCGGGATGGCCCGGGGGCAAGCCGAATTCGGATGACTCCCATCGTCCGGAGCGCGCGAAACCTTTTCCCAAACGCGCCGTCATATTCAGTCCCCATCCCGATGACGATGTCATTTCCATGGGGGGTACGTTTATCCGGTTGGTCGAACAGGGGCATGAAGTGCATGTTGCCTACCAGACTTCGGGTAACATAGCGGTATTTGATGAGGATGCGATTCGCTTTGCCGATTTTGTAAAAGACTTCAATGAAATTTTTGGATTGAACAAGGAAGACGGTGTGAAATTCTATCACAAGGTCGTGAAGTCGCTAAAGGAAAAAACACCGGGCCAGGTCGATAGCGATGAGGTATTGCGGATCAAGGGGTTGATTCGGAGAGGAGAAGCCAAAGCAGGCTGCCGAAGCGTAGGGATCCCCGACAGTCAGGCCCATTTTCTAGACATGCCTTTCTACGAGACCGGGAAAGTGAAAAAGAAACCTCTGGGAGAGGAAGATATTAAAGTCATTGTCGACTTGCTTCAAAAGATAAAACCCCAACAGATCTATGCCGCCGGAGACCTGTCGGATCCTCATGGGACCCACCGCGTCTGCCTTGCCGCTATTTATCAGGCGATCGACCGGTTGAAGAAGGAGGCCTGGCTTAAGGATTGTTACGTTTGGTTATACCGCGGAGCGTGGCAGGAGTGGGACATCGATCAGATCGAAATGGCGGTGCCGTTAAGTCCCGATGAGCTCATGCGCAAGCGCAGGGCCGTATTCAAACACCAGTCGCAAAAAGACAGCGCCTTGTTTCCCGGCAACGATAAACGTGAATTCTGGGTGCGGGCAGAAGACCGCAATCATGCGACGGCAGCCGCATACAACCAACTCGGATTGGCGGAGTACGAGGCAATGGAGGCCTTTGTGAGATATGTTTTCTAAGGCTATGGGTTGTTTTCCCGCAGATCTCGAGTTAACGATAAGGCATCTACAAGTCGAAGGTACTTCGGCGTTGGGTTAGCAAGACCCCAAATAAATCGAGGCAGACTAATTGCTCGCTATTCATTATTCCTCTTACTTGAAGGAAAATTTACTATGCCAATTCATCATTTTGTCTGCTGGAACGTCAACGGTATTCGCGCTATCCTGAAGAAGGAATTTATGAACAGTATCAAGGCAATGGCCCCCGATGCCTTGTGCCTGCAGGAAACAAAGGCAGGTGAAGATGAGGCCCGTGAAGCCCTACAGGTAATGCAAGGGTATCATGTCTTTACCAATTCTTCCAAAGCGCGCAAAGGGTATTCCGGCACGGCGATCATTTCCAGAACGGAGCCCGTCAACGTTACCTATGATATGGCTATGGAAGAATACGACCAGGAGGGGAGGGTGGTGACAGCGGAGTACCTGACGTACTTCCTGGTAACGGTCTATACTCCCAATGCCGGCGAAGGTCTATCGCGCATCGA
>DATHFS010000699.1:0-3428 GCA_035317975.1 Cyclobacteriaceae bacterium
ACCAGGTAAAGAAGCGGAAGATGGAGAGATTGCCTGAAGATGAACGATGGGATGTAAGGGAAGAGCAGGCCGGGGAGGAGTTCGAAGATTTTCCGTTTACGGTCGAGAAAGTAAAAGACGCAATAAAGCGTTTGCCGGATGGATACAGAATGGTCTTATCTTTGTATTTGCTGGAAGGATATGACCACGGTGAGATTGCCGGGATTTTGGGGATCACCGAGTCCACCTCCAAATCTCAGTTCAACCGGTCGAAAAAGAAATTGAAAGAACTATTGGAAGGAGGTATGCTATGAAAGACGAATTGAAGAATTTCATTGACAAGAACCGGTCGGCCTTTGATGATCAAGAGCCATCGGAAAAGAGCTGGAGAGCGATCGAATCTTCTTTGCCCGGAGGGAGGCAGCGGTCAATGTGGAATTCCGTGTCGCTGTGGCGCGCAGCGGCCGTGCTGTTTCTGGGACTGTCGGTTTACTTCTTTATGACGCGCACTACTCCGGTTCAGGGAAAGGAAAGAGCCCTTGCGCAAGGTGAGTTTATCGATCTCGAATCGTTTTACAGCAGTCAGATTGCCGAAAAGGTGGCGCTGATAAACGATATTGATGCAACGGGGGAAAGCGCTCCGTTTACTCAAGACTTTCAAAAACTGGATGCCATGTACCAGGTCCTGCGCGAAGAGATGAAGAACCGTCCCAGCGAAAAAGTAAAGGATGCCCTGGTGCTGAATTTGCTGGTTCGTATTGATTTATTGAATCAGCAGATTAAGAAACTGGAAGATTCAAAACGGCCCCCTGGGAAGGCGAAGGGTTCAGTGGTGTGATCAGTGAAAACCGGGTGATCGGTGATCGGTGGTTTTTTCCCTAGGGATCCGCATCTTACAGCCTCATCGGTCCTTAACTTCTGAATACTTCTTACTTCTTACTTCTCACTCCTCGCTTCTCAACTCCTCGCTTCTCAACTTCTTACTTCTCACTCCTCAACTTCTCGCTTCTCAACTTCTCGCTTCTCCATTCTAAAAGTTCTCCTCCCCTTTGAGCTCAAAATGCTCCTGGTTGGAATCCCGGACTCTTCCGTCTTCACATTTCAATACCCTTGCCGGGAATCGTTTGATCAATCCATAGCTGTGAGTGGCCATGAGCACCGCCGTGCCGCTGTTATTGATTTGCTGGAAAAGTTTCAGGATTCCACTCGATACTTCCGGGTCCAGATTTCCGGTGGGTTCATCGGCGATGAGGATGACCGGTTCATTGATCAGGGCGCGGGCAATGACGACGCGCTGCTGTTCGCCTCCTGAAAGTTGATGCGGCATCTTTTTTTCAACGGCACCCAGGCCTACTTGCATGAGTACTTCGGCCAACCGGGCTTTCATTTTGGGCCCTTCTTTCCAGCCGGTGGCTTTCATTACAAAATTCAGGTTCTCCCCAACGGTCCGGTCCGGAAAGAGTTGAAAGTCCTGGAAGATAATCCCGATTTTGCGCCGCAGTAAGGGTACTTCGTGGCTTTTGATGTCCCTAATATTGAAACCCGCCACGCTTATATCGCCCAGGCGCAGAGGCAGGTCAGCATAAAAGGTTTTTAGAAGAGAGGATTTTCCCGAGCCGGTTCGTCCGACCAAAAACGCAAATTCACTTTTTTGGATTTCGAAGGAGATGTCCGTCAGGATGCTGTTATGGTCCTGGAAAATGGTAGCACCATTTACATGGATGACAGGACCAGAAGAGAACATGGGTTCCAATTACAGATTGGGGAAAGTGAATAATTTGCCACTAAGACACGAAGGCACTAAATTTTTTAATTTAATGTTCTTCGCCTTTACTAAATTTTCTTCGTGCCTTTGTGCCTTCGTGGCAAACATAGGAGCTAAAACATCAACCATTGGCTTTTTTGTGATCGGCTAGGAACTTTGCGAGGCCACTATCGGTCAGCGGATGCTTTAACAAATCCAAAATCACTTTTAGCGGAGTGGTTACAACATCGGCGCCGATCTCGGCACACTTGATCAGGTGGATGGTGTGGCGGATACTGGCGGCCAGGATCTCTGTGGCAAAACCGTAGTTGTCATAGATCAGTCTTATTTTGGCGATCAGCTCCAGGCCATCTTCCGAGATATCATCCAGTCTGCCGATGAACGGGGAGACATAGCCGGCTCCGGCCTTGGCGCATAGAATTGCCTGGCCCGGGGAGAAAACAAGGGTACAGTTGGTTCGGATCCCCTCACTTGTCAACTTCTTGATCGCCTTTACGCCGTCTTTGATCATCGGGATCTTCACCACGATCTTGCTATCGATCTTGGCCAGTTCTTTTCCTTCCTTGATCATGGCGTCAAACTCCGTGGCGATGACCTCGGCGCTGACGTTGTTGTCTACAATGTTACAAATAGCCTTGTAATGGGCGGTGACCTTTTCCTTTCCTGCAATGCCTTCCTTGGCCATCAGGGAAGGGTTGGTGGTTACCCCATCCAATACTCCCAGGTCATACGCTTCCTTAATCTCACTAAGATTAGCCGTGTCTATGAAGAATTTCATGCTTGATTTTATTTTGGCGTAAAGCTACAATTTTGGTTACAGAACGGAAGGAAAAGGGATTCATGAATTCAAGGAAATCCCGGGATTCAGATCTGGTAAGAGGAATAGACCGATTGTGTAAAATTTGAAGCATTTTGACCTTTTCAGGCAAGATTTTGGACGGCCCGGGAGGGAGAAATGCGGAGATTGTATATCCGGGAGCCCTGATAAATAGGTAAATTCACAGGTTACACCATGTCTATAAGGCGTTTGATCAACTGCATCTCCTCCATAAGGGTTGTTCCGGGGAAGGTACATTCTTCGGGAACCGCCCTATTTAAACGACCCTGCACAGGAATAATGCTGTTTTGTTTCCTGGTCCTTTCCACGAGTCTTCATGCCCAGCTTGTGTACCAGGAAGATTTTAGTTATTCCGGTACACTGAGTTCCCATGGATGGGTTCCCTTTTCGAATACGGGCAATAGTCCTATCAATGCGGGCGCGACAGGCCTTACTTACGCCGGGTATTTCAATTCGGGTGTGGGCAATGCCGTTGCGATTACTTCGGGTGCGAATGCAGAAGGCGATGAGCACGCAGCGGCGGCCGATATCACCGGGGGAAGCATGTTCGTTGGCTTCCTGATCAATGTTCAGAGCTCCACAGGCAATGGAAAAGTAGTACTCAACTTTAATACAAACGGGACCACAAACTTCCCCAACAGTGGTTTTACGTTGGATGCATCCCACTTTGGGGTGGTGACCAATAGCACCACTACGTATGCGGCCAGTACCTATGTCAATTCCACAACGTATTTTCTGGTGGTGGAGCTATCCAACGCAACCGGCAAATACTCCCTCTATATCAACCCTGTTATTGGAGGTGCAAAGCCGGCGCCCGCCGCCACCACTGCGCTGATCACAGGCACC
>DATHFS010000700.1:0-4169 GCA_035317975.1 Cyclobacteriaceae bacterium
GGTTCTCCCCGTGCGTCGATCCAATCGAACTTTGCTCTGAAAGCGCTTGTGGGGGAAGGTAATTTTTATCATGGCGTTTCGGAGAATGAGCATACCCTGGCTGAGTTGGTCATCAAAATTCTGAAAGAGGGTCCGGCAAGAACACCTACCATGAAGGAAGTGGAATCCGCCGATGCGGTCTTTGTTCTGGGTGAAGACCTTACCAATACGGCGCCCATGTTGGCCCTGGCCGTCCGTCAAAGTGTACGGCAGCAGCCCATGAAGGAGGTTGCATTGAGGCACATTCCTGCCTGGCATGACGCCGCAGCCAGGGAATTCATTCAGGATAAGAATGGCCCTCTTTTTATTGCCAGTGTCGATGCCACCAAACTGGACGACATTGCAACACAAACGTTGAGGGCCGCTCCCGAAGAAATTGCGCGGTTAGGCTTTGCTGTAGCGCATCTTCTGGATAAAACTATTCCTGCCCCGGAAAACCTTCCCGCCACCGTTCAAGCGTTGGCCGAAGCGATTGCTAAAGCATTATCGGAAGCACAACGGCCGGTGATCATTTCCGGAACCTCCTGCGCTGCCGGCTATGTCATGAAAGCCGCTGCCAATGTCGCCTGGGCATTGCATAAGAAAAACAGTTCCACGGGAATTGTTCTTACCCTCCCCGAATGCAACTCCCTCGGTTTGGCGATGATGGGAGGCGAGCGCCTTCAGTCAGCTTTCAATGCCGTGCTGAATAACCATGCCGACACCGCCATCATCATGGAGAATGATCTTTATCGACATGGAAAGACCTCCGTGGTCGATGCATTTTTGAAAAAATGCAAGCAGGTCATTGTACTCGATCATTTGAATCATGCCACTGCCCAAAAAGCAAACTTCGTGATCCCGGCTGGCACATTTGCCGATTCAGATGGTATCGTGGTGAGCAATGAGGGTCGTGCTCAACGGTTCTTTCAGGTATTTGAATCGTCCGAAGTTATTCAGGAGAGCTGGCGTTGGCTGTTGAATATTGGTGTGTCTGCAGGAAATTCCAGAATGAGCCAGTGGAAAAATTTTTCAGACATCACGCTGGCCATTTCCAATGAAGAGCGTTTATTGAAAGGAGTTGAACAGATCACTCCGCTGCCGACCTTCCGGGTGGTTGGTCAACGGGTTCCACGCGAACCGCATCGCTATAGCGGGCGCACATCTATGATGGCCAACCTTCATGTGAGTGAAGAAAAGCCTCCGGAAGATCCCGATTCACCCTTGTCGTATACCATGGAAGGCTTTCGCGGATTGCCTCCTTCCTCCATGATACCGTTCTACTGGTCGCCAGGATGGAATTCGGTTCAGGCGATTAATAAATACCAGGAAGAAACTGGGGGCTCCCTGCGGGGTGGGAATCCCGGCCTCCGGCTGTTCGAACCGGCTCAGAACAGCAAGCCGGATTATTTTATGTCGGTGCCGGAACCTTTTGTGCCCTCGGAAGGCCGCTTATTGATGGTGCCGCTGCATCATATTTTCGGATCGGAAGAATTAAGTACCCGTGCTGCGTCCGTGTCATCGCGCGCTGCGAAATCCTATATCGGCATCAATCCGGAAGATGCTGTTGAGTTAGGACTTCAGGAAGGTCAGCCGCGATCATTTGATGTTGATGGGCAAGCGCTGAGATTGCCTGTAAAAATAAGTCCGTCCCTGCCGCGCGGTGTGGCGGGACTACCCTATGGATTGCCCGGGTTACCATTTGTGGAATTACCGGCGTGGAGTAATTTGAAGAAAGAATAGCATGGATGAAATAACACAACATCATTTATTGGTGGTTGTCGGTGTTTTGGCCGCCTTGCTCACGGTTGCTCCGGGACTGATCTGGCTGGAGCGAAGGCTGCTCGCCCTGTGGCAAGACCGCTACGGCCCCAACCGGGCAGGTCCATTTGGTGTGCTGATTGTGCTGGCGGATACCATTAAACTTTTTTTTAAAGAAGACTGGATACCTCCATTTGCCGACAAGTTTGTTTTTGTTCTGGCGCCCGCGATCGTAGCCATCTCCGTATTGATGAGTTTTGTCATTGTACCGTTTGCTCCCGGAGTCATCGTCATGGATCTGAATATCGGAATCCTTTTCTTCCTTGCCATGTCGTCGATGGGAGCGTATAGTATTATTCTGGGAGGCTGGGCATCCAACAATAAATATGCGTTGCTGGGATCGATGCGCGGCGCAGCGCAAATGATCTCTTACGAGGTCTTTATGGGCCTTGCCATTATGGGCGATGTCGTGCTGGCGGGATCGTTTAGCCTGAACACCATTGTGGAAGCACAGAAAGACATGTGGTTTGTTGTTCCGCAATTTCTTGGGTTTGCGATTTTCCTCATTGCCGGCATCGCAGAAACACACCGTTTGCCGTTCGACATACCGGAGTCGGAAAGCGAACTGGTTGCCGGGTTTCACTCCGAGTATTCGGGAATGAAATTCGGGATGTTTTTTGTGGGGGAATACCTGGGCATTACACTGATCTCGAGCCTTGTCGTTGCCCTGTACTTCGGCGGTTGGCTGGGTCCTGATTTTCTACCACCCCTGGTTTGGTTCTCGTTAAAAACATTTGGTTTCATCTGCTTATTCATCCTGCTTCGTGCCTCGCTCCCCCGGCCGCGGTACGATCAGTTAATGGACTACGGGTGGAAAATCTTGTTCCCGCTCACCTTGGTAAATTTGATGGTGACGGCGTTTGTAGTGTTGTGGAAGGAATCACCATTTCCTTTTTAAAGGAGAATATATGAGTGAAACTGATTATCGAGTGGAGAAGTGTTGAAGTGTTTAAGTGTTGAAGTGTTAATGTGTTGGTGTAGCCACCACTTCACCACTTCAACACTTCAACACCTTAACACTTCAACACTGAATGAGGTAAGGATAAAAAAAGGAGGATAAAATGTTCAGCATCTTAAGAAGTATGTGGATCGTGTTCCTGCACATGTTTCATAAACGTGAAACGGTCTTGTATCCTGAGCAAAAAAACAAACTCACGACGCGATGGAGGGGGAGGATCGTGCTGACGCGGGATCCGGATATGGGCGAGCGATGTGTGGGTTGTTATTTGTGCGCCGCTGCCTGTCCGGTTGATTGCATTTCATTGCAGGCTACCGAAGATGAGCATGGAAGAAGGTATCCTGAGTTCTTCCGTATTAATTTTTCGCGTTGCATCTTCTGCGGATATTGCGAGGAGGCCTGTCCTACCTATGCGATTCAACTCATCCCGGATTTTGAAATGGGAGAGTACAATCGCCAAAACCTGGTGTATGAGAAAAGTGACTTATTGATCGATGGTCCCGGGAAATATGCGGGATACAACTATTATAATGTAGCGGGCATCGCCATCGGCGGAAAAGATAAAGGACAAGCGGAAAACGAAGAGCCTCCGGTCGACATCAAAAGTTTAATTCCGTAACGATGGTAATCGCGTTCTACATTTCCGCCGTTGTTGCCATACTCGCTACCATCATGGTGATTAGCAGCTACAATATTGTCCATGCCCTATTGTACCTGGTCATGTCGTTCCTAGCCATCGCCGTGGTGTTCTTTGTTTTGGGCGCTCCTTTTGTCGCCGCCCTGGAGGTGATCGTGTATGCCGGCGCCATCGTCGTGCTCATCATTTTTGTGATCATGATGCTGAGCCTTAAAAAAGAGTCAACGGAACAGGAAAAACAGTGGCTGTCGCGGGACATTTGGATCGGCCCGGCCATCCTGGGTATCATCCTCACGGGGGAGTTAGTTTACGTGATCACCTCCGGAGACGTAGCTGACCTGAACCAGCACCTGGTTGATTCCAAGGCAGTGGGAATGTCCCTTTATGGTCCCTATGTCATTGGCGTTGAGTTGTGCGGAATTTTATTGATGGCAGGGATCGTGGGGGCGTACCACCTCGGAAGACAAAAGAAAAAAATTGTTCACCGGTTTTTAGAAATGGAAAAAGAATGAATAGCATTCCCATAGACGCCGGATTACTGCTTGCAACCATACTCTTCGTATTGGGCTTGATCAGCGTGTTGATCAGGCGCAATATCATTTTTATGCTAATTTCTGTGGAGATCATGTTGAATGCAGCGGGGTTGGCATTTATTGTTGCTGGCTCGCGTTGGGGCCAGCCCGATGGTCAGGTGATGTTCATTTTTATTCTGACCATGGCGGCCGCTGAGGTTTC
>DATHFS010000701.1:0-6042 GCA_035317975.1 Cyclobacteriaceae bacterium
AAATTCCTCATTCTGTTTTTTGTCGCGACTTCCAATTCTTACTTCAATGGGTGTGGGCGACCCCTGGCTCAGTATCTTATCGGTAAGTTCAATGGGCTCAAACGAGAGTCGGACGTCAGGCATGGTTTCTTTCATTTTTTGCCTGAACATTTCTTTCAACTCATCCAGGTTGCCTTTGTATTGATCGGTAAGACTTACCTGAAGAACCGCTTCGTGCGGCCCGTTGGTAAACAGGTAGATCGGGCTGATGGAAAATACGGAAGGATGCTGGCCGATGTAAGCGGAGGTTACGGAAATAGCGTCTTTGCCCGTTATTTGTTTCAGAATCCCGAGGGCCTGAACAACTTTTGCTTCCGTGCGCTCGATCCTGGTTCCGTCGGGGGCGCGAAACCGAACCTGAAATTGAAGGGAGTTAACTCTAGGCAATACATCACGCCCGATGGTGCCAAGAAACAGTACGACCAGGCCGGTAATTAAAACAAAATAGATCAGGACAACGGGCCTGCGATAGGGTACCATGCGCCCGAGAACCTTCAGGAAGTTAGTTCTGAAGCTTTCAAAACGACCGGCTTTTCCTCCGGCACCGTCAGTTTTTTTATTGGCAGCAGGAGTCTCTTTCCCGTGATCTTTCAGGAACCAGTTGGCAATGACCGGTACAAAGGTTTGTGCCATGAAGTAAGAAGTAATCATCGAAAAGGCAATCGCCAGCGCCAGGGGAAGAAACAATGATCCGGGGATGCCGGACATGGAGAATGCCGGAGCAAATACAGCGAGGATACAAAGCAGGATCAGGAGTTTCGGAAATGCAATTTCCTTACAAGCATCCCATATTGCCAATGCCTTCGGCTTGCCCATGTCTAAATGTTGATGGATGTTTTCAATCGTGACGGTCGATTCATCCACCAATATGCCGATCGCCAGGGCAAGTCCGCTCAAGGTCATAATATTGATGGTCTGCCCGAATAATTGCAAGAACAAGACTCCTGAAATAATACAGGTAGGGATGGTGAGGATCACGATAAGCGCACCGCGGACATCGCCCAGGAACAGGAGGACCATGATCCCGGTAAGGATGGCGCCCATGAGGCCTTCGCTTATTAAACTCTTGACGGCATTGATAACGTAAGTCGACTGATCAAATTCATACGACAACGTAACATCTTCCGGAAGCTGACTCTGAAACCGGGGAAGACTTTTCTTCAGATTTTGAACTACCTCCCAGGTTGACGCATCTGCCGACTTTGCGATGTTCAGGTAGACTGATCGCTTGCCATTCACCAGGGCATAGCCTACCGTGACGTCCGCCCCGTCTTCGATGGTAGCTACGTCCCCCAGGTAAAGACTTTGAACACCCCCCTTGTAGAGCGGGATCTTCTCAAAGTCCTTGATGGATTTGATGGTGGTGTTGGTAGGCGTTAAATAATTATAATCACCGATCCGTACATTTCCGGAAGGCGTCGTTTGATTATTCAGCCGCAATGCCTGGACCAACTGATCCGGTGTGAGGTTATGGGCGGCCATCTGGTCAGGATTGGCCTTGATCACAATGGTGCGCACATTGCCTCCGAAAGGCGGAGGGGCGACCAGTCCCGGAATGGACGTAAACGAAGCGCGTACATACACGTTCGCGAGGTCAACTAATTCATTATTGGATCGCTGCGGGCTACTCAATACGAGTTGGCCCACGGGCAGGGTAGAAGCATCGAACCGGATGATGAAGGGCGGCTGTGTTCCTGGAGGAAACTGTCCCTGTATACGATTGGAAAACGCACTGACTTCCGCCGCCGCCTGCGCCATATTGGTGCCAGGATAAAAAGAGATCTTCATCAGGGTGAGGCCCTGAATATTTTTTGTTTCAATACTCTTTATGCCATTGACGAACAAGAGAATGTTGACATACTGTTTTCCGAAATACCCTTCCATCTGCGCGGGAGTGTACCCTCCGAAAGGATGAGACAGGTAGATCACCGGCAAATTCATGGCCGGGAAAATGTCAACCTTTATAGTTTGCACCGCCCTGATCCCGAAGAAAGCAATCCCTGTAACAATCACCAAGATTGTAATGGGTCTGCGAAGCGCTGAACGAATCAAATTCATTTTTTTATTGGGTTGGGTTAGTAAACAAATTGAAATCTCCTGAAGCCGCCGACTTCAACAGCAGGGCTAGCCACACGTTGGCATAGGCAACACTTTTATCAATCTCGGCGCGGTTCAAGACATACATAGCCTGCTGCAGTTCGACCATTGTGGTCAGTCCGTTTTTATACAGAACATTTTTTTGGAGATAGGCATCCGATGCCGCTTTATACTGGACCGGTACCTCCTGTGCACTTTGCAACGTGTTTACGATCCGCTGATCGGAAAGGATCAATTGATTCTGAAGCTGATTGCCAAGCTGTTCGTATTCATTTTGGTACCCGGCGGCAAGAAACCGTTGTGCCTTTACTTGTTGGCGGATCTTCACCGGACTGGTCAGGTTCCAGGTTACGCTGACTCCCGCGACATAATTATAGCGGGAGGGATCGATTCCGTTCTGATAGCGATTACTGTACCCAGTAAGATTCTCCGGGTTATAGGTATAATTAAATCCCGAACCTCTCGCCTGATAAACGCCAAACAACGTCACACCGGGCAGGATGCTTTTTCGGGCTACGTTCGCCAATTGATTTGCATAACCAACACGGGCGCGGTAAAATAGCAACTGTGGATTCTGCGTAACGGCGGCGGCCCTGCCCGGTATTTCAGGAATCGTTGTAATCAGGGTTGCGTCGGGAGTAAAGCTTACGTCTGTTCCTATCCCGATTAATTCCGCAAGCTGTCGTTGGATAGTTTGTTCATTCGTTATAAAGTCGATCAGGGAAAGCTTTGCCTTTGAAACGTCGGCATTGACGAGCGACGAATCAACACCCGGGTTCAACCCTGACAAGGTTCTCGCGATTACATTTTGTTGAATGGTTTGTGCGCGCGTAAGGTTTGACTTTGCACTTTCTACAAGTCGCTGAGCAATAAGCAAATTGAGGTAGGAACTGGCAATCTTGATCTTTTGTACAAACATCTCCTGTTCCAGGTCTGACGAATTCTGTCTTTCCTGTGCAACACCCAGTTGTATTCTGGACTGCACCCGGCCGAATGTATATACTTCCCAATTTGTACTGATAATATACAAGGCACCAAAGGCAGCGTTCCAGTTCTGCTTACTGTAAACAGGTCCGGAGGAGGCTACACCCAACACACCGATCGGAGCGCCCGGGCCGTACTGGCCGTTAATGGTACCATAATTCTGTTGAGCCGAGGCGATCACGTTAGGCAAATACTCATTGCGCGCATTGCGTGTTAAGGCCTGGGCCGCACTGACATAATTTTGCCTGGCCTTGATGCTCGGATAATTTTTTATTCCTGTGTCGATTGCCTGGGGGAGGGTGAGGGGTACCTGTTCCTGTGCATTCGCATGATCAGGCAAGATCCACACCAGCAAGATGAAGACGGTGAGATATGAAAATGTATGTGCGCCTTCCGCGGCGCCTGACAATTTGTTTTTCATAATTCCTTTCATTTTATAATTGGTTGTTAGAAGTAAATCCGGTGATTTTGTCACCCAAATCGCTGGTTTTGTTTCACTACGTTGCCGGGTCTGATAATTCAATCGATTGTTTTCCATTTCTACTCCCCTGAAGTGTTTGTGGAGAAAAACGAGCGATGAAGAATTATTGTTCCACCTGATCATACGACAAAACTCGCCACTAAAACGACGCTAATTTGCTTTAGTTGATCGGGTGACTCCTCCCGGGTGAATAGGGTACTTCCGTGGGGAAGGGCAGGGTATACGGTTGATAAATGGAGTTTACACTCAAAAAAGAGATGTTGAGATACAAATGAAACCGAGTGTCCTCGATTGCAGGCCTATTTTTGTTTAAATTTATAATTGATGGGTACTTTGTTCGTGTTTTCAAATAATAGAAAGTTCCGACTGGCGCGGCACGCTGCTTTCTGGATCCTGATGTTCATTTATCAGGGCGGCGTGGACTTTATCGTCCCGACCTTTTTTGAAGGGGCACAGCAAAATGTACTAAAGGAGTCGCTCCAGCTTGTCATCCTGTACATGCCCGGTCAGATGATCTTGGCGTATGGTTTACTCTATTTTATCATACCCAACTACTTTCTGAAGTCCCGGTACGTTGAAGGGATATTCCTCCTGATCCTGTTTTGTGCACTTTCAGGACTGGCCAACGAGGTTTCATACCGGCTGTTTTTCAATGAATCTTTTATGCTAGCCTCCTTCGGCAGAAAACATTCTTTGGGAATGCACCGTGTTTTAGGTGTAGCCGGCTTTGCCGCCTGTATCAAGTACATGAAATTCTGGTATGAAAAGGAGAGCCTGAACGCCATTCTGGAAAAAGAAAAAATCAAAGCAGAGCTTCAATTGCTTAAAGCCCAGGTACACCCGCACTTTTTGTTCAACACATTGAATAACATTTATTCCGTTGCCCAGAAGACCTCACCGGAGGCTTCGGATATGATTCTCCGCCTTTCGGACCTCTTGCGGTATATACTATACGAATGCAATAAACCCGAGGTCAGCCTGACTCAGGAATTAAAAATTATCAATGATTACATATCGCTTGAAAGCATCCGCTATAGCAAGAATCTGGACATTCAGACCCGGTTTCCGGAAGATACAGACCGCTTACTGATTGCGCCCTTGCTTCTCGTGCCGCTGATAGAAAATTGCTTCAAGCACGGTACCAGTAAAGTACTGGATCAGCCCTGGATCCATGTTCAGGCCGATCTGAAGGAGAACGTATTGAATTTTAAATTGATGAACAGCAAACCGGATCATGTTGAATCCGGCGGCGCTCACAACGGCATTGGCCTTAGTAACGTCAGGAAAAGGCTGGAGTTGCTCTATCCAGGTAAGTACGATCTTAAGATTCTTCCGGAAGCCGATTTATTTGTGGTGGCGCTGAAACTTGAACTTCACACGATATCCACTCCTCAATCCAATGGACAAGCCGGTTAGAACATGGAAATGCCTTATTGCTGATGACGAACCGCTGGCCCGCGAAGTCATCAGCAACTATATCGCACGCATCCCTTCGCTGCAATTGGTAGCGGAATGCAGCAATGCGATCCAGGTCATTGAGGCTATTCAGCAGCATGAGGTTGATCTTATTTTTCTGGATATACAGATGCCGGAAATCCGGGGCACGGAGTTGATTAAGATCCTTAAGAACCCACCCTCCATTATCATTACTACCGCATTCCAGGAATACAGCCTGGAAGGGTATGAGCTGGACGTTGTGGATTACTTACTAAAGCCTATCCAATTCGAACGTTTTGTAAAGGCCGTAACGAAGGTATTCCGGAAGGGTGGGGAGAACACGCCCTCTACGGTAGCTCCGAATGAAAGCAAAGAAGCCCAAAAGGAGTCCTACCTGTATTTCAGAACGGAAAGAAAGACGGTGAAAGTCATGCTGAATGATATCCTGTACATCGAGGGCATGGGAAATTATGTTAAGATCTTCACGGGAAGCGGTATGGTCATTACAAAAAATTCAATGACTACGGTTGAAACCATGCTTCCGGAAGGTTCATTCATAAGGATACATCGTTCCTTTATCGTTTCAAAATCGAAGATTGCGTCATTCACCGGTGAACTGGTGACGATCGGGAAAACAGAAATTCCAATCGGAAAACTATATAAGAATGGTGTCACTAAGTTGCTTTCTCCTCAGTGAAAAATTCTAAACCGTAGGAGGCGCGGGGGCGCAAAGATCAAACAATTTTGGCCGATTTTTTTTATCTAGTACGTAGTAGTCAGCCCCAACGGAATATACGAAACACAAGGGCGTTGCCCTGTGCTAAGGGATGAAGATCCCTGGTCCTTAGTCTTGAGTTGTATGCAAGTCACTATAGGCACACACAAACCGATCACCGATTAACGATCACCGATTCACCAGCTTCATCCCACCATCACTATATCGTTGCCCTACATTGGGATAGAATTTAAGGAGCGTTTCTATGTTCTCAAGATCGGTTGGGGTC
>DATHFS010000702.1:0-5538 GCA_035317975.1 Cyclobacteriaceae bacterium
GAGAGTTTAATTGAGGCAGGGGAATTATTGTTGAATGAGTTATCAAAAATGTGAAATGTTAACTATTTTACGACGTACTAAAACACGTAGTGACATAGAAACATAGACACATAACTAATTTCAAATCCGGTGCGTCCTTTATCCCGCAAGAATCATATAAATCATTATAATCAAAAGAATCAAAGTTCAGACGATTTACACCGAAACAAAAGGTCGTAGGTTGCTGATCGTTTATCCTGAATGATAATTACTGAACATCCATCTACTTTCTTACATAAAAACCTAACCGACACAATCCGGAACGCTGCCCTGGAGGCGGAATGTGAGGGGAGGCTTCACAACGACCAACTTGATATTATCTACCGGCAGCAGTGGTTCAAGATGTTCGTACCACCGGACTATGGAGGTCTTGGTTTATCCCTTCCGGAAATCCTGAAAATTGAAGAATGCCTGAGTTGGGCGGATGGCAGCACCGCCTGGGTGGTTACACTCTGCAGCGGCGCGGGATGGTTCATCGGCTTCCTGGATCCTGGTTTGGCAAGTGATGTGTTCCGCGATGACCGTGTATGCCTGGCAGGGAGCGGTGCTATCGGAGGCGTGGCCCGGATAATTCCCGGGGGCTATGAGATCAACGGCAATTGGAAATATGCTTCCGGCTCTTTGTACGCCACCGCATTCACCGTAAACTGCCATGTTGAAAAAGACGGCCTGCCCCTCTCCCATCCTGATGGTTCCCCGGTTGTCCAATCCTTTTTCCTGAAAAAGAATGAACTGAAATTGATCACGAATTGGAAGGGCATGGGGATGGTAGCGACCGGGAGCCATTCGTTTGAAATACGCAACGTGCAGGTGCCTCTGATCCGGAGTTTTTCTATTGATCCGGCCCTGGCAACGCTCCGGCATCCCGTCTATCAGTTTCCTTTTTTGCAACTTGCGGAAACTACGCTCGCTGTAAATAGTTCCGGGTTGGCAATCCGGTTCATCGATTTATGCGAGACCCTTTTTGAACAAAAAGGAAAACAAACCCTAGGCGAATTGACCCATGCCCGCGGGAAGTTGAATGAACTAAGAAGCGTGTTCTTCGCCACGGTATCGGCCGCCTGGGAAACACTGATCGCAAACCACCCGATCCCGGATCCCCTACTGGTAAAAATCAGCGAAGCCTCCCGGTTGTTGGCCCATACGTCACGGCATCTCGTTACCGAACTTTTTCCGCTGTGCGGGCTGGAAGCGGCTAATCACCAAACAGAGATCAACCGGGTATGGAGAAATATTCATACTGCCGGCCAGCACGCGATATTCCGGGTAAAGACGTCTTAAATTTGAAGTAGAGATCGTCGACTATCATTAACTCTGAAAATATGAAAAAATTAAAGAATGTGCATCCTGGTGAAATTCTCAAATTAGATTTTCTGGATGAAATGAACATCACCCCTTACGCCCTGGCAAAAGGAATCGGCGTTGACCAAACCAGGATCAGTCAATTAATAAAAGGCACTCGCAGCATGTCGGCCGACACGGCGCTGCGATTGGGAAAATTTTTTAACATCTCTCCGGAATTTTGGCTAAACATTCAAAGCCGCTTTGATTTGGAGGAAGAAAGGGAAAAGAACGACGAGTACAACAATATCTCGCCCTACCAGTTGACATAGAATTGCCTACATTGGACAACGGCAGAACCTATTGCACACCAATTTCAAAAAATCATTTTTTATGAGCATTCGTTCAAATCCCTGTCTACCGCTGATCCTTGCTCTATTCCTTGCAAACTGCGGCCCAAAGGACGACCTGGTTCAGACCGACTCCTTTGCCTCGCTCAGTAAATCCTTCAAACAGCCTGGACATACCTTTGCCAGCGCTCCCTTGTGGGTCTGGAATGCCGATGTCAGCAAGGAAATGATCAGCTCGATGCTCAAGGAATTCAAGGACAATGGGTTCGGCGGTGCATTCATTCACCCCCGGGCCGGCTTAATTACTCCTTATTTATCGAAGGAATGGTTTGACTTATGCGCGTTTACCTTACAGGAAGCCAAAAAGCTTGATCTCGACGTCTGGATCTATGATGAGAACTCCTACCCTTCCGGGTTCGCAGGGGGGCATGTTCCGGATGTCATGCCCGAGTCGTACAACCAGGGCCAAATGCTTCAGCTTGAAAAAGTGAAGGTGCTCCCGGACAACCCCGACGATTATTTCATGGCATTAAAAAAAGTCGATAGCAATTTCCTCGATGTAAAGAAGCAGTGGCAGGCAGAAAAGAGCAAGAAGGGGGTTTATTACCTGTTTAAGAAAACATTTTACGGTCGATCGGACTGGTACGGCGGGTTCAGCTACGTAGACCTTATGGTAAAAGGGGTAACAGAAAAATTTATCGAACAGACCATGACGGGGTATGAAAAAATCTTCGGCGCGGAATTTGGAAAATCAGTTCCCGGCGTTTTTTCTGACGAGCCCAATATTGAAGTTCAAGGTGATCACTCTATTCGCTGGACGCCCGATTTGTTTGATGTCTTTCAAAAGAAATGGGGCTACCCTCTTGAAACGAACCTGCCTTCGTTGTTTGAAGAGACCGGCGACTGGAAAAAAGTCCGCCATAATTATTACCAAACGCTCATGCAATTATTCATAGACCGATGGTCGAAACCCTATTCGGACTACATGGAGAAAAGTAAGCTGGAATGGACGGGCCATTATTGGGAACACGAATGGCCGAATCCAAATACCGTTCCGGATAATATGGCCATGTATGCGTGGCACCAGCGGCCTGCCATCGATATGTTATTCAACCAATTCGATGAAGAAAGTCCGCATGCACAATTTGGGAATGTGCGTTCTGTAAAAGAACTCTCCAGCGTAGCCAACCAATTAAATAAAAAAAGAACCTTAAGCGAAACCTATGGAGGCGCCGGCTGGGAGATTACATTTAAAGACCTGAAACGCTTGGGCGATTGGGAATTTGTTCTGGGTGTGAACACCCTCAACCAACACCTTTCCCACATGACGATCATGGGAGCCAGAAAATATGACTACCCCCAATCCTTTTCCTATCACAATCCATGGTTTCCGTATTACAAAAGCCTGAATGACTATTTTACACGTCTCACCCTGATGTTGTCCGGCGGCCAACAGGAAAATAAAATACTGATCATTGAGCCGACCACCACGGCGTGGATGTATTTCAACCGGGATAATCCCAACCCCCGCTTCGGGGAGATCGGCGATCAGTTTCAGCATTTCGTTACCCGCCTTGAAAAGTCTCAGGTAGAATATGACCTTGGATCAGAAAACATTATCCGCGATCACGGAAGTGTTAAAGATGCACGGTTCATTTTTGGATCGCGTGAATATGAAACAGTTATTCTGCCCCGGGGAATTGAAAATGTCGATTCTGCCACCTTTGAACTTCTTGAAAAATTTGCTGCCGCCGGGGGCACTATTTTACAGTTCAGCCAGCTCAAGACGATTGACGGAAAAGCGGACAAGAGACTGGATGATTTCTACGCCAAAGATTACAAGGGGTTGAAAAGGGTCAATGCATTGACGGACGAGATTATCCGGAAGGGTATTCCAAACAAGGATTTCGTTATCACTTTATCAGACTCTTCGAAAGGGGATCTGTATCATCACCGGCGCCGGTTACCAGACGGTGAGATTCTGTTTCTGGCCAATTCAAGTTTGGAGCATCCCGCTCAGGGTACAGTCCGACTACAAGGGGCCGATGCACTGGTATTGGACTTATTCTCAGGTGAGATCTTCCATTACCCTGCCACCGTCAATGATAATCACGTACAATTGGAGTTTACTATTCCTCCGGCCGGCAGTCAGTTGTTTTTCATCCCAAAGGAAAAACAAGTAGGCCTCAAAGATTACGCAAAGCAAGAAGGTGAAGGGACTGACCTACCGACAACAACGGAGGTAAGGCGACTGGATGATAACACCCTCACCATTGATTTTTGCGATATCGGATTTGGAAAAGTGAAGTTAAAAGATTTTCATACCTACGACGCAACCGACACACTCTTCAAGTATTATGGATTCAAAAATGGAAATCCCTGGAATACCTCGGTTCAATTCAACAATAATACCATCTCAAGAGATACATTTTCGGTAGGTACGGGGTTTACCGCTACCTACCATTTCACAATTTCTGATAAAGTTGATTTCTCATCCATAAAAGCAGTTGTAGAAAGGGCTGCTCTTTACCAGGTGCTTGTTAATGATAAACCCGTAAAGCCCGTTACAGATACCTGGTGGCTTGACAAAGCGTTCAATGTAATTGAAGTCGGTCCGTATCTGCACATAGGCCAAAACAAATTGTCGTTGGTGGCCAATAAGATGAGTATCCACGCGGAAATTGAACCGGTATATTTATTGGGTAATTTCTCCCTTTCGCCCGCAAGCAAGGGTTGGACAGTGGCACCACCCGTTGCCATAAAAACTGGCAGTTGGAAGGATCAGGGTATGCCGATGTATTCGCAGAAAGTCAGTTACGACAAGAAATTAAATCTTCAGAAGAAAACGGACAAGCACTATATGATCGAGCTCGGAAAATGGGAAGGGACGGTATGTGCCGTCACCGTCAATGGACAAGTCGCAGGAATTATTGCTTATCCTCCCTATCAATTGGACATTACAACCTCATTAAAAGAGGGAGACAATACAATTGAAGTTGCGGTCGTGGGCAGTTTAAAGAATCTATTAGGTCCGTTTCACAACAAACCGAAGCCGGGACTGGTTTCTCCCTGGCATTTCCGGAATGTGAAAAAGTACCCTCCTGGAAAAGAGTATGATGTTTATGATTATGGGTTGATGGAGGATTATCGGGTGGTGGAGAAGTAAGGTTGTCTATGCGATTTTGAAATATAGATATATAGGGCTTCGTTACGATGAGTCTAAAAATAGTTAGCATGAAAAAATCATTCGTTCAAAAAGGGGGCGCGTTCACCACTGTACTAATCCTGATCCTTACCCATATTCAGGCTCAGCAACTTGATCCGAACTTTAAACCATCGGTTGAATGGAGTTACGGAAGGGTGTTTGATTTCGAAAAGCAGCCCGACGGAAAGATCATTTTGGCTGGTGATTTTCAAATCTTTGACAACGTCGCCCAACAACATCTGGTCAGGATCAATCCCGATGGAACTCCGGATCCATCCTTCAATACTGGCGCAGGTCCGGACCAACGAATTGTGGACATTGTACTTCAGCCGGATGGCAAACTGTTGGTGCTCGGGCCATTTACTTCCTTTGACAATCAGCCCGCCAAGGACCTCGTAAGGCTCAATTCAGATGGTTCCATTGATGTGACATTTGATACGGGCACGGGCTTTAATGCAAGTCCAAACGGTATGGCGATTCAAACTGATGGTGAAATCCTGGTAACGGGACCTTTTACTTCCTACATAGGTACCAGCCGCAACCATTTAATCCGCCTTCATTCCGATGGATCGCCGGATACCGGTTTTGATATCGGTGCCGGGCTTTCCGGAGGCGTATCGTATATTATTACGATTCAACCCGCCGATAACAAAATTATACTCG
>DATHFS010000703.1:0-2797 GCA_035317975.1 Cyclobacteriaceae bacterium
CCTTGGCGGGGCTAAGGTGCTGGGCGTTATCGGCATACTTGTTCCGGTTCCTCCGCGCCTGAAGGAATGGGCTTATGCCGGTTTATTCTTTGACCTTGTCGGAGCCATGTACTCCGGCATTGCCGACAATGGCTTCGACCCCTGGATGCTGACGATGATCGTCCCGTTTGCTATCATGGGATTGTCTTACGGGGCTTATCATCGGCGATTACAGATGAAGACTCAAGGTAGCGGCGTTGGTACCTAAAGCTGGCCGTCACGAACGATTTTCTCCTCACCCCTCGCCCATGGGGCTGATTAAAAAGGTATCGTTTGAAAGATCAAACCAAATTATTTCTTGCCTCTGCGCCTACTTTGCGCCTCTGCGTCTCCGCGGTTTAGAATTTTTCACCGCATAGGAGGCGCGGAGGTCCTAAATTGTCATCATGCACGAAGCACTGTTTACCTACATCAACAGCTATATCAGATCACCCCTCGGAACGACCGAAAAGGCGTTGGTCAAGAAGGCGTTTGTACCGAAGAAAATCAGAAAAAAGCAATACTTCCTGCAGGAAGGAGAAGTGTGCAAATACGCTGCATTTATAGTCAAGGGTGCCATGAGACAATATAGCATCGATGATAAAGGCGCCGAGCATATTGTAGGGCTGTCCATTGAAAACTGGTGGGTGGGTGACCGGGAAAGCTTTGTGATGCTCACTCCTTCGATTTACAATATCGATGCCTGGGAAGACACCGAGGCCTTGCTCATCACCCGGGCGGATCAACTGAATTTATATCATGCCGTTCCCGCATTGGATGAATTGTCACTGAAATTAGACGAAAGGCATGCTATAGCAACACAAAAAAGATTGAATGACTTCGTTAGTTTGCCAGCCGAAAAACGTCTCGCTCACTTTGTGGAAACGCATCCAGAATTCTTACAGCGTTTTCCGCAACATATCATTGCCTCCTATCTCGGCATGACGAAGGAAACCCTTAGTCGTATACGCAAACAAATGATGCATAAGTAGGCCACCCGAACTGTCCTCCCCTCCTGGATCCATTGACATTTGTCAACGGATTTTCCTATTATTTATCATCTCTCCCCGCCCCTCCCATAATGCATCTTTGCATTGTGAATTAAATAATGAAAACATGAAAAAGCAAACCAGTTTCTCAACACAAGGACGCCGGGCCGACATCGGCGAATACGTCATCAACCGCATTTTGCCAAACCGTTACGCTGACGCAGTGGGTCCGTTTGTATTCCTTGACCATCTTATGCCCGCCAACCATTCGCCCGGCGAACCTATTAAAAAAGTAAATGGAAGCGGTGCCCATCCTCACAGAGGCATTGCAACCTTGACGTACATTCTTAACGGTGAAGCCGATCATTTTGACAGCAGGGGAAATCATTCCAAGGTAAATTCGGGCGGAGCACAATGGATGAAAGCCGGCAACGGAATCATTCATGATGAAGCGATAAATGTAGATTCCCAAACCAACGACCTGCTGACGCACGCCATGCAGTTTTGGGTCAACCTTCCGGCAAAGAATAAGGCCGAACTGCCGGAATACCTGCCGGTGCAGGCGAAGGAAATTCCTCAGCAAACGCTAGCCGATGACAAAGGATGGATCAAAGTAATTGTTGGTGAGTATGAAAAACTGGCGTCTAAAATTCCGAATTACTCAGAACAGTTTTTATATCACATTCACCTGGAGGCCGGAAAGCAATTTTTAATCACCACCAAAGATAAATTGGAGTACGCTGCCTTTCTTCCCCTCCACCATGCAACGATTAACGACGCCGAATTTAAGAAGGGCGAGTTCATTGAATTTGACAGAAAGGAAGGAACAATTGAATTCAGTAATACCTCCAGCGACGGCATTGACATTATTTTATTTGGCGGGGAAAAATATGCTGAGCCCATTGTCGCACAGGGTCCTTTTGTAATGAACAGCGAACTCGAAATCGCCGACGCCTACAGGGATTTTCACGCCGGTAAGTATGGTAAGATAAGGTATGCGTGATGACTAAATTATTTATTGATCTTCCTGAAAAAATCGGAGGCAAACAATACCAGTAACTTTGGCCCCGACTCAAACTGAATGCTCGCAAGCTCATCCTTTCCCATTTTTTTAACAAAGTTCACCTTCCCCTTGCCATGCCTCAGGTGGAAAAGTGCATCGCCTGCTTTCAGTTTGCTAATTTGTTGCTCCGTAAATGGGTCGCCAACATAGTCCGGAAGGGGTGAGATTATTGGCAAGCGGTCTTCGGCAGCCCCGGTATCTTTTTCCGGACCGGCCGTTTCATCCGATGACGTGACCGGGTTGAGAGGCAGAATTGTGTCGACCATTGTGGGTTGGGCAGTAAATTCCGGAAGTCCGATTCCCAGGCGATTGAGTAACTCATGTCTCTCCTTTTTTGCTTCCCCTGCCTTTCTCAGGGCCTCACCCAGGATTTCAATGGCTTTTTGAACGGTGTCGATTCGCAGCGACTCATCGTATTCCACCAGGCCAAATTTAGCCGCGTCAAACATCACGATCGATTTCATGTCTTTAACCAGTGTAACCGGCAGATCCAGAGCCTGCCGTATGGCCAGACCATAAAGAGCATTGGAATTGGATGTGCTTACGTCACAGAGGACGACCTGGCAGTCTATTATATCTTTAACTACAGCCAATGGATGATCATACGTCGCCTGGTCAGCCCGTGTTGGCCAGGCGACGTATGATCATCCATTGGCTGTAGTTAAAGATATAATAGACTGCCAGGTCGTCCTCTGTGACGTAAGCACATCCAATTCCAATGCATGAT
>DATHFS010000704.1:0-3252 GCA_035317975.1 Cyclobacteriaceae bacterium
GGAACCTGCCCCGGTGACGACTTCCTGCTCCTCGGCGGCCTTGAAATCATTGACGTTACCCATGGTCGTGATGAGGGACTGGACGTCTTCAGCGGTAATGACCTGCTTGCCTTCATTGAGACGGGAGAGAAAAATCTCAGCGATCCGGCTCTCTATATCGGCCAGGATTTCGCTGCTATCTTCAAACGAGCCAAAATACTGGTTGATCGAGTCAAGGTACTTTCGCAGGGCCTCATAGCCGTCTTCCTCAATGTGAAAGATGATGCCGCTGATGTTGATACTGATATTCTTTTTCATACGTCGGTAGCTGTGAGATGGGATGATGGGTTCATGGTTATATTAAATGGTTGCCTTCGAGCGGTTGGTGATCATCTCGGTGGAGTGGATCAGGTCGTTCCAGGTTTCCGTGAGGCCGTTGAGAAACCCGGCGCCCTCGGCAGTTAGTTTGTAGTACTTTCGCGGCGGCCCCGATTTGGATTCCACCCATTTGTATTCCAATAATCCCGCATTCTTAAGGCGGGTCAGGAGGGGGTAGAGTGTGCCTTCCACAACGATCATCCTGGCAGAAGTAAGTTCGTCCAGCATGTCGGACGCATATACTTCGCCGCGTGAAATAATGTGCAGGATGCAGTACTCCAGGAGACCCTTCCTCATTTGTACTTGCGTGTTTTCAAGATTCATACATCCTCGTTTAAGTAGATTCCCAGGCAAGTATACGTACAAAGTACTATGTATGGCCAAGTACTTTAGGCAAAAAGTTTATAAACCTCGTTTTTGATTGAATTTGGACCCTTTTTTCATTCAAGATTTAAAACTCAAGTAAAGGAGAGACCAATTGGACGAACGGCACCTGCCCTATTCAGACTTCGTTATTACCTCCCCCGACATGCACTAATCTCAGATCTTAATCTTAAATCATTCCTAATGATGTCGTTGTTACCTGGGATTTGGAATGGGTATGTACCTTTGTGCAAAACTGTCCGGGCCGGGTTGTGTTAAAGAAATTCATTCTTATCACGTTCATTTCTATTCTTTTCCCGCTTTTTGGAATCGCTCAATACGCCAACGACTGGATCAACTTCAATCAGTTCTATTACCGGATACCGGTGGCCAAAGATGGAATTTACCGCCTTACCTACAACGATTTACAGACTGCCGGTTTTCCTGTTTCCTCGGTCGATCCGAGATTTATTCGACTTTTTCACCGGGGTCTGGAGCAAGGGATTACCGTCCTGGGCCAGGCCGATGCCCAATTCGATCCCGGCGACTACCTCGAATTCTACGGACAAAGGAACGATGGTACCCGCGATGCCCTATTGTATCAGCCGACGGTGCTTCAACCTCACTCTTATTACAACCTATTCAGTGATACCACTTCCTATTTCCTGACCTGGAGTTCTGTACCGCCTGCCGGCAAGAGAATGAATTCTTTTAGTGAGAATAACATCGGAATGATGAAAGAGGCGGCCCACAACGATCAGGAATTAAGTGTCTATGTCAGTGAATATTCCGGAGGCAATACGATTTCCAATGGGGAGATTCAAAGCACCATCTTCGACGAGGGAGAAGGCTGGACCGACTCCTACATTTGTACACTGAATTCGGGATGCCTTGGCCTGAAAGATTATGGACTGGACAACATTGCAAACGGAGTTCCCACAGCAGGCAACCCCAGGCTTGAATTGCTGATCGTGGGTCGGGATGAACTCAATCATCAAACCCAGGTTTACGCAGGTCCCAATTCCGGTTCACTGCGCTTTATTTCAACTCAACACTTTGTCAACTTTCAGACCCAACTGGTGACGGCTGACCTGAACTGGACGGATATTGGAGCCGACGGCAAAATGACAGTGCAAGTGAAGGCTTTAGGTGAAGCCGGAATCCGTGATAAAGTCAGCGTATCGTATATCAAAGTAACATTTCCGCAGGATTTCAATCTGGCCGGCCAAACAAAGAAATGGCTTAGACTCAATCCCAATCCATCGGGCAAGTCCTATATAGAAATTAATAATCCGGGTGCTGCGGTGAGGGTATGGGATATCACCGATGTCAATACTGTATCCGCGATTGGAACGAATTCATCTTCCGGTATTTTGAGCGCCGTTGTTGACAATACCTTTTCTTCGAGAACACTGTACGTGAGTAATGAAATCAATACCCCCGCCGTTCACCCGGTTTCTTTTCAACAAATGGATCCGTCGTCAGTTGATTATCTGATCGTCACACATGGATCTTTATTCGCGGCGGCTCAGACTTACGCTTCCTATCGGGCTTCCGTCATAGGAGGTGGATTCCGGCCTCTCACGGTCACCATGGACCAGTTGTATAACCAATTCAATTACGGCGAGACTTCTCCACTGGCAATTTATCAATTTGTAAAATGGATGGTGGAAAAGGGATCTCCCAAGTACCTATTTCTTATTGGCAAAGGCCGGGATGTTTCAGCAGCGTATGAGCGCCATCCAACGGGGTTCAAAGACTTGGTCCCGTCGGCAGGTTTGCCGGCGTCCGATATGGTATTCAGCGCAGGATTGCTGGGCTCGGGATTTGCACCCGCCCTGCCCACCGGCCGTGTAAGTGTCAGTACACCGGCACAGGTAATTGCCTATTTGAATAAGGTCCAAGAGACAGAGGCAGCACCCCTTAACGATCTTTGGCGCAAGAAAGGTCTGCACTTGAGCGGAGGAATTCAGGTAACGCCATTCAATGAATTGGTTGAATTCCGGAAATACATGGATGGCTTCAAAACCATCGCCGAAGGACCGTACTGGGGCGGAACGATCGCTACGATTGCCAAGCACGATGCGAGCGCCGTGCAACTAATCAACATTGCGGATGAAGTGAATGCCGGCGTTAATTTGATTACTTTTTTTGGACATTCTTCACCGGGTACAATTGATATTGATATTGGAAAAGTGACCGATCCCACCCTGGGGTACAATAATCCCGGAAAGTATCCCGTGTTTCTGATCAATGGCTGCAACGCCGGCAATTTTTTTTCTAATGGCGAAAGCTTTGGAGAGGATTGGATGCTGGCGGCTGGCCGTGGCGCCCGCGGATTTATTGCTCACAGTTCCTTCGGCTTTCCAAGTACACTGAATGCCTATTCCGATCTCTTTTACCGGGTAGGATTTGGTGATTCAACCTTTATCACTCGTGGAATTGGCGACGTACAAAAAGAAGTAGCACGGCAATATCTCCTGCAGTACGGATCTGATATGGTCAACCTTACCCAGGCTCAACAAATGATGC
>DATHFS010000705.1:0-4075 GCA_035317975.1 Cyclobacteriaceae bacterium
CTTACGAGTGTATCAGCGAGCAGTGTTTTGCCGATGGTGGCCGTATTATTCACCAGCAAGCCAACCCGCTTTCCCTGAAGTTGAGGGAGCAGCAACTCCAGTTGCTCTGCCCCAAGGACCAAGTTATTAGCGTTTGATTGCGCCTTACAACCCATGATGGTCATTACCGCCAGGAGCCAAAAAGTAGGCAGTAGGCAAAGGGCAGTAGGCAATAGTTGGTTGCCGGTTGCTGGTTGTCGGCTACCGGTCAATAATTGTAGCACGAAAGGGGGCAGCCTCAAGTCTGGCGACCCTATCTTGCTTACTGTTTTTTGCCTATTGCCTATTACCGCCAGGAGCCAAAGAGTTGGCAGTAGGCAATGGGCAGTAGGCAATTGTTGGGTACCGTTTGCTGGTTGCCGGTTACCGATCAATAATCCTGGACCGCGGGAGGTGTCTTTACATTTTGGTAACTCCCTGCCTACTGCCCATTGCCTACTGCCTACTGGTATTGCTTGTTCACTCATGAAATCCTATTTTGCATCTCTCAAATTCCGTTTTAAGTTACTTAATAAATTGAACCTCTCTTATTTCATCTCAAAAAGACTCCGGCAGGGGCAGGGCGATAGCGGTCGGGAGGGGGGATTTTCGTCCACGATTCACAAGATCGCCATTGCCAGCATCGCCATCGGGCTGGCTGCAGTCATCGCTTCGTTTCTCATCATGGAGGGATTTCAGGAAACCATCAAACACAAGATCTATACCTTTAGCGCGCATCTCCTCATCACAAAATACACACTGAACAACTCCATGGCGGAACAGCCTTTCAATTTCAACGTCAATTTGTATAAGCACTATGATCAATTTGGATTCATTGATCACATTCAGGAATATGCGCACAAGCCAGGATTGATCAAGACCGGGGATGAAGTGCTTGGCGTGGTGTTGAAAGGGGTTGGGAAAAGTTTCGATCAGGAGCGGTTTCAGGAAAACCTGGTGAAGGGCAGGTTTCTTCATTTCCCCGATTCCGGCTATGCTCACGAAGTGCTTCTCAGCGAAGTCATCGCCAATAAACTGAACTTGAAGATCGGAGATGACGTGATTATCCACTTCTTTCAAAACCCTCCGCGGTTCCGCAAACTTAATGTCGTAGGCCTCTATGAAACCAATCTTTCCGACTACTTCGACAGGCAAGTGATTATCGGCGATATTCGCCTGATCCAGCGGCTGGAGGACTGGAGCGACAGCACGGCCGGCGGACTGCAGATTTACGTAAAGGACGTCAACCGGATCGATGAGGATGTCAAGGCCATCGAAGAAAGTATGGATTACGATCTCTATGGGGAAAAGGTAAGTGATACCTACGTCCAGGTCTTTGAGTGGCTTGGGCTGGTAAGCCGCCAGGTTTATATTTTGTTAGGGATCATTTTAACGGTGGTCTGTGTGAACATGATCTCCGTCGTTCTGATCCTGGTCATGGAACGCACGCAGATGATTGGCGTCCTGAAGGCGCTGGGTGCGACCGATCGCCTCATTCGCACGATCTTCGTCTACAACGGCATCAGTTTAATTGTGAAAGGGCTGGTGTTGGGGAATTTGTTGGGTCTCGGCCTGTGTTATATTCAATACCAATTCAAGCTCATCAAGCTCAATGCCCACGATTACTACATGAGTTATGTACCCATTCATTGGGATTGGCAGATTGTGGTGATCCTGAATGTATTGGTTTTTGTTGTGGTCACCCTGGTGTTGTTGCTGCCTACTGCCATTGTTTCGAGGATTACGCCGATGAAGGCGATACGGTTCGATTAGGCTGAATTCGGTGATCGGGAATCGGTAATCGGTGATCGGTGGTTTTGTCCATCACCTGAAGTGACTCCTCAAACTACCAATTGCCGATCATCGCCTCAAAAGGTACCTCTTAAACCAACTCCTGACTGTCATCTGGATCACTCCGAAGAAGGCTTCCTTAAAAATGCCCGGGGATAATTTCGATTGACCCCGAAGGCGTTCGGTGAAAATGATGGGTACTTCCCTGAGGCGGAAGCCAAACTTCCAGGTGATGAACTTCATTTCAATTTGAAAGGCATACCCTACAAACTTGATCTGGTCGAGCGGGATGGTTTCCAATACTTTTCTGCGGTAGCACACAAAGCCGGCGGTAGTATCGCGGATGGGCATGCCGGTGATCAGCCGGACATACGAGCTCGCAAAGTAGGAGAGCAACACACGGCCCATCGGCCAGTTTACTACGTTTACACCGGTGGCATATCTTGAGCCGATGCTGAGGTCGGCGCCCCATTCGACACATTCCAGGTACAAGGCCAATAAATCCTTGGGATCGTGCGAAAAGTCAGCATCCATTTCCAGAATAAACTCATACCCTTTATCCAGCGCGTAATGGAAGCCGGCGATGTAAGCGGTACCCAGTCCCTGTTTGCCCTGGCGTTCCAGTAAATGGAGACGGATGCGTGATGTATTGTAGGTTTTTTGAAGGCCTTTAACGATTTCGGCCGTTCCATCCGGCGAGTTGTCATCAACAATGAGCAGGTCAAACTGCTTCGGCAAGTCCATGATTGCCTCGATTATCAAAGCGATATTCTCCTTTTCATTATAGGTGGGAATAATGACGATAGCGTTGTTCACGGGTGCCTTTGGGTTGCGCAAAACTAAAAAAAACAAAGATTTAAACCGCCTGCCCGATACGGGAGCAGCAAAATAAATGGCCCGAATTCACGGGAATTTAAGTTATCAGTAAATCAGAAAAGACCTATTTTGTGGAATAATCGATGACGAATGTCCAAAAAATGCGTGTTTCTTGACCGTGATGGTGTACTGAATGAGGACGATGTGAAGTATACCTACCGGCTAACACGGTTTCGCATTATTCCGGGTGTGCCGGAGGCCTTGTATCGACTGAAGGAGGCTGGTTATCTTTTGATCGTGGTGACCAACCAATCCGGTATTGCCCAAAAGATCTACACGACCCGTCAGATGGAGATCTGTCATATTTTTTTACAGGAGGCTGCCGAACACGTTATCGATCACTTTTATTTTTCGCCCTATCATCCTTCTGTGACGGCCTCCCTTGCGCGGAAACCCGGTTCACTGATGTTTGAAAAAGCCATTGCGAAATTTGATATTGATGTGGAACGTTCCTGGATGATTGGCGACAAGGGGAGAGACATCATTCCGGCCCGGACACTGGGAATAAGGACCATTCAAATTGGTGATGAGATCGAGAGGGAGAATCGCGCTGATTTTAGGGTTAATGATATGGGTGAAGCGGGGGAGGCGATAGTAAGGGAAGACGTGATCAAGAACTCCCCAGAGAAATTTAACACATAGAAACATAGACACATAGGCACATAGGCACATAGGTAATATTAGATTAGGCTCTCCAGGGGAGATCGTGGCAAGGCATCTATGTGCCTATGTTTCTATGTACCGATGTGTTTTATTCGTTAAATAAGTTGGAGTCACCCAACCAAAGAATCCCTTTGGCAGCGATATGCTATTTTGAAACCCCGAAATTGACACCCAATGTTATCCCCCAGGGATTCCGATTTCTTGTGTTCGCAAACTCACCTTGCACCCGGTCAAATTGGAACGGTATGCCATAACAGGATTCCGCGAAAAGATGAACAAATTGATGGTTGTCGTTCACTAGCTGGAACTCGAAGCCCGTTCCAACGGAGAGTTGCGTCCATCCGGCCCGTCCCAATAAAGGTTCTGTGGTTACGCTTGCGTTGGTATACACATCCTGATGGAGGTATGTTCCGAAAAATTTAGCCTGTTGATGAGAGACACCAACGGTAGCATAAGGTTCTACCGAGTGGAACCTGACCTGCTTCAAACGCAATAAGTAAATACTGCCGGAAATACCACCCTGTAGCATATTAATGGTATAGGGAACGGACGATCCGGAATAATACATGCCAACGTTAGCCTTTATCTTTCCAAGTTGATTGGCAAGTACTCCTCCCAGGGTGGAGCCTATGAAAGTCGCTTCCAACCGGTTGAGTTGTGGGATGCTGCTTTGAAGCGTGTACGTGGGAAATCCAAGGGTAATCTCAAACCCACGATAAACAGGGTA
>DATHFS010000706.1:0-12721 GCA_035317975.1 Cyclobacteriaceae bacterium
CTCAGGTAAGCCATGACCGGATCGGCGGCCAGGGATCGTTCTTCATCCTCAATGTAATACCGTTTCATGGACTTTTTCGAGTCGGCCACTTTCGTCTGGCCCAGGATGGACTTTTGTGTATGGATGATGGTCGTGGGTGTAATACCGTTAGCGAGGTTATAATCCTGCTGAACTTTCCTTCTGCGGTTCGTTTCGTCGATGGCTTGCTGCATGGAATCCGTGACCCTGTCCGCATACATGATAACGCGGCCATTCACGTTACGCGCTGCGCGGCCAATGGTTTGCACCAACGACCGTTCATTTCGGAGAAACCCCTCTTTGTCTGCATCCAGAATAGCAACCAATGAAACCTCGGGAAGGTCAAGTCCCTCCCGCAGCAAATTAACACCCACCAGGACATCAAAGACACCTAGCCGGAGTTGGCGCAGGATTTCCACCCGGTCGAGGGTTGTTACTTCGGAGTGAATGTAGCGGCATTTCACCCCGGCGCGGTCCATGAATTTCGTCAGCTCTTCGGCCATACGCTTGGTGAGGGTGGTGACCAACACGCGTTCCTTCTTTTTTACCTGCTCGTCAATCTCTTCGAGCAGATCGTCGATCTGGTTGCGGCTGGGTCGTACATAAATGATGGGGTCGAGCAGCCCCGTGGGGCGGATGAGCTGTTCGACAACAACGCCTTCTGATTTCCGCAATTCGTATTCGCTGGGTGTGGCGCTCACGTAGACGACCTGGTTGAGGATCGATTCAAATTCATTGAACGTCAGTGGGCGATTATCCAATGCCGAAGGAAGCCGGAATCCATAATCCACTAAGTTTACTTTTCTCGACCGGTCGCCTCCCCACATGGCGCGAACCTGCGGTATGGTCACATGGCTTTCATCGATGATCATTAAATAATCGTCAGGGAAATAATCCAGCAGGCAGAATGGCCGTGCTCCCGCTTGTCTCCGGTCAAAGTAACGTGAGTAGTTTTCGATTCCAGAACAGTACCCGAGTTCGCGCATCATTTCAAGATCAAATTCAGTGCGCTCTTTGAGCCGCTTCGCTTCGAGGTGCTTTTTCTCCTCGTTAAACATTTGCACCTGGAGCACCATGTCGTCCTGAATCTCGCGGATGGCCAGGTTCAACGCTTCTTTGCCCGTCACAAAAAGATTGGCAGGAAAAACAACGGCGATTTTCTCATCGGAAATTTTCCTGCCGCTGACGGGATCAATCAACTGAATGGCTTCAATCTGATCGCCGAAGAAATAGATCCGCACCGCATAGTCGGCGTACGCCAGGAAAATATCTACGGTGTCGCCTTTGACCCGAAATGTTCCGCGCTTAAATTCTACCTCAGTACGGTTGTAGAGAATGTCGACCAGGCCAAACAGGAGCCGGTTCCGGGGGATCATTTCGCCGACCTGCAATTGGATACGGTTCTTGCCAAACTCTTCCGGATTGCCAATTCCATAAATGCACGACACGGAGGCTACCACAATCACATCTCTCCGGCCCGTCAACAAGGAAGAAGAGGCACTTAACCGCAGCTTCTCGATTTCTTCGTTGATGGAGAGATCCTTTTCGATATAGAGATTGGAAGAGGGAATGAACGCTTCCGGTTGATAGTAATCATAGTAGGAGATGAAGTACTCTACGGCATTCTCAGGAAAGAATTGTTTGAATTCTCCATACAACTGGGCGGCAAGGGTTTTGTTATGGCTGAGGACGAGCGTGGGACGGTTTACGTGGGCGATCACATTGGCCATGGTAAAGGTTTTGCCAGAGCCGGTAACGCCCAGGAGCGTCTGATGCGGCTCCCCCGACTCTAAACCGCTGATTAATTGTTTAATGGCTTTTGGCTGGTCTCCGGTAGGTTCGTATTGACTTGTCAGGCTGAAATTCATCTGTGTAATCGTTGACCAGTTAATCGGAATTAACTAAAAAAAGTTTTACAAAAAAACCGACAACGGTCAATTGTTCCAGATGGCCCAGGCTTTTTCAGCCTGAATATGAAGCATTTCAAGGCCATTTTTGACGTGCGCGCCATGCATTTCCGCTTTTTGCAGAAATTGAGTACGGGCAGGATTATAAATCAAATCGTATACGTAATGCGACGGAGTGAGCAATTCGAAATCGATGAGGGGCATGCTCTTGGTGTCGGGTGTCATCCCCAGCGGCGTGGTGTTAATGATCAGGTTAGAGTAGGATACCGGTGATGGATCTTTTTCCAGGCTTTCGTACGTATGATCTGCGTTGTTTTTTTTTCTGGAGACGGTTTCAAACTTGATGGCGAGTCTTTTTAATGCCTCCTGAACCGCTTTGGAGGAACCGCCTGTTCCCAGGATCAGCGCCCGGGAGCCCTCGGGACGGCGAGGGAACCACTTTTCGAGCGATTCCAGGAACGCATCACTGTCGGTGTTGAATCCCTGCAGCCATCCATCCTTGATACGGATCACATTGACCGCACCAATACGTGCTGCTACAGGGTCAATCGCGTTTAGAAATTCCATCACTTTCTCCTTGTACGGGATCGTAACGTTTAACCCGCAAAGGTCCGGGTTGTCCGCCAGCAGACCGATTAACTCATCCGCGCTTTTCAGCGGATAGAGGTCGTAGTGATAATCACGAAGTCCGTCCCTGAAAAACTTTTCGTCAAAATAGGCTTTGGAAAATGAATGCGATAACGTAGAGCCGATCAAGCCAAATTTTTTTTCCATGACGTTCTATTTTTTTGATATCAGTCGGCGTGGAAGGGCGGCGCTGAGTTGTTTTTCTTTAGTTCCAGACCGAGGAAGTGGAGAAAGGTATCGCCCCGTAATCCTAACCGGATCGTTTCCAGGGGGACTACTTCATTGGGTGCAATGTTTCCTAAATTGACATTCGCGCCAAGCAGTTTGATGAACCACACCTGCTGGGCCTTTTGGGGGGCCTCCCAAATGATTTTCTCAAATGGAATTTTTGTAAGGATCTCCTGCACCAACCCGGAGCGCACTTCGCCGGTCGAGCGGAACAAGCCCACGTTGCCGCTTTCACGGGCCTCGCCGATCACTTTCCATGCGCCGGCGTCCAATTCTTTTTGCATCAGATCGATCCAAAGGTAGGGGGGGATGATCTTGTCGGCATCTTTCGAGCCTACTTCGGAAAGGACCGTTACCTGTTCTGAAAGCTTGGCGATATAGTCGAGTTTTTTGTCGTGGTCGAGATCGATTGATCCATCCGACACCTCGGCAAACGACATATTGTACTTGTCCAGTATTTTACGGTAGTCATCGAACTGGTCACGGATGATAAAGGCTTCAAAAAGGGTCCCGCCGAAATAGGTTGGAATGCCCGCGTCTTTGTAAACCTTAAGTTTATCTTTGAGCGTCGGGGTGACATAGGATGTTGCCCACCCCAGTTTCACAATATCAACGTGATCGGCGCACATGCTCACAAAGTCCTCCGCTTCGCGTACACTCAGCCCCTTATCCATGGCCATAGTAAATCCGATCTGCCTGGGCTTGGTGGTCCGCTCAGGTAAGTTTTTCAGCGTGTAATTCATCCTTGGTTTTCTTTTCTAAATTGGTCGATAATCTTGTACAAGGCTTTTTGTGTTTCAGCCTTTGGAAAAAAATCGAACAAGACCGTGTGGCCTTCGAAGTCCAAAATTAAGGCATTTTCCAAATAAGTAAAGGCTTCTTTGAATTTGCCTGCCTCGATCAGATAAACTGTCATCCGGTAAAAGAATTCAGGTTCATCCGGAATTTCGGACATGCCCTGAAGCAACACCTCGCTGGCTTTTTCATGTTCACCTTGTTCATAATAAATAAATGACCAGTTCATCCAGATCTCTTTATCCTCCGGGCCAAGGTGACTGGCTTCCTCAAATGCGCTGAGGCTCGAAACGGTGTTCCCGATTTTGAATTCAGCATAGGCCGCCGCCTTCCAATATTCCGGGTTCAAACTGTTCAGCTTGACAGCCTTATTAAAAAAATGCAACGCCTGGTACCATTTTTCCTGTTTCTCCAAACAGCTTCCGGCGCCAAACCAGGCTTCGTCGTATAGGGGATCGAGTTTGGTCGATTTCTGAAAATATTTCAGCCCCAGATCATACTGTGCCAGGTTTTCGTAGGCAGCACCTAAACAACAATATACTTCCGGACTGGGACCTTCAATCTCGATGGTCTTTCGGAAAGCATCCAATGCCTTGGTGTAGAGTTCCAGGTTCATGTACGTATTTCCCATATTGAAATGGGCGGAAGCAAAATTCTCGTCGATGGCTAAGGCATATTCATATGCCTCGATCGCTTCCTCATACCGTTCCAGTTTATTGCATACGATCCCGAGATTATACCAGGCCGCAGCAGAATAGGGGTCTTCGTCAATGAATTTTTTATAATAGGAAAGACTCCCTTCTAATTGTCCAACGACATCCAGACAGTACGCTAATTCGTACAACGAGCCTTCATGTGAAATATTGACTTCGATGGATTGCTTGTAGGATTCAATGGCCTCCTCATGTTGTTCCAGGCTTTGATACGCCAGGCCAATGTTGTAATGAATCTCATCGCGGTCTTCGTCTGCAAAGGTCAATGCTTGCTCATATATCGTGATCGATTCGGCGTATTTGCCCTGAAGGGAAAGAATCGAACCAATCGACAAATAAATTTCAACGTCAGTTGGATGAAGGCTCTTCGCTTTTTCGAGCAAGTCGAGTGCCTCGTCGTACTCCTCCAGGTTGGAGAGTATCTGCGCTTTCACCGAAATCAGTTCGGTAGAAAAGGGATATTGGTCCATCGCCTGATTGACGGCCGTGAGTGCTTTTTTGAATTTGCTGGTTTCGAGATAGTGATCGATGATCGTCTCGAAGGCATCGATATCAAAGAAACTGCTTGAATTTTTTCTGAGATTTTCTTCGAACCGTCGGACCAACTCCTCCTCCTCTTCTCTTTTCCTGAATTCGTGCGCCATTCGCTTAAGGTTTGTCTAAAGTAGGTAAAAATTCGATCCCATAAAACTAAAAAAGGCCTTTTAAAGGGCAAGTTCCCACAATAAAAGTCCAAGTCAATATTGCAGTTCTTATTTGTTTATAGTAACCTTCCGCACGTAATGGGCACAGCACCAGTCCAGCGTTTCATCCAATGGGCGAAAATCCATTCCGAGAAGGTCGATCGCTTTTTGATGATTGTAATGAAACGTTTCGCTTGCCACCCTGACCGCCTGGCGGGTGATCATCGGCTCGGCGCCGGTCAGCCTGCTGCGGATTCCCTCAAGCCCTGCCACCAGGCCCGACACCGCGCGGCTTAGTTTAATAGTCGGTGGTCTTTTATTGAATCGTTTTGCGACCATGTTGAAGAAATCCTGGTAGGTGATTATTCCGGCGCTGGCAATAAACTTCTGACTGCGCGGGTTGGATGAATAAATCCGAAACACCATTTCAGCAACATCCCGGACGTCGACATAGTTCATCGATCCTTCCATATAAAATGATCTTGCCTCCCACGCATAACGAAACAGTCGTGCACTGCTCTTTTTCCAGTCCGTTGCCGCGAGGACAACCGATGGGTTAACCAACGTTACCGCGAGCCCTTCTTCCATCCCCCGGTACACTTCCAGTTCCGCCAGGTATTTTGATTCTGCATAATCTGAATTCAATATGCTGGGAACCCACTTGCTTTCTTCATCCAGGGTGGGTACTCCTTTGACACGGCCGAGGGCAGCGACCGAACTAATGTGGATCAGACGGGGGATCCCCAGGGCCAGGCAGGTATTCACCACATTCCTTGTGCCTTCGACATTGATGTCAAACATTCTTCTTGTTTGACGTGGATTGAATGACACGAGTCCAGCGGTATGAATGACAGTGTCTGCCCCGGAGAGGGAGGCTGTCAGCGCCGGTACATCCAGCACGTCGGCTTCCCGCCGGATTATTTTTTCCGTATATCCCTCCAGCAAATCAAGGTTACTTGTGGCACGAACGATCGCCGTGACCGGAAGGCCCTCATCGATTAGTTTTTTTGCAACAAAACTTCCTACCAGGCCGTTCGCGCCCGTTATAGCAATCATGAATTAGAGGATATGATTCAGCAGGGGCAAAGCCAGTGCGCGTTGAAAATATTTATTCTTTTGAACTTGTTGAACGAGCCGGGCATGCTCGATGTTATGGCAATCGCTTCCGAGCAGGTCAACCCACCCCCGGTCAATGAATTGGTGTGCCAACCGCTGTATTTGTTTTGAATAAAACCCGATAATAGAAAGCATGTTCATCTGAAATAGCACACCCCGGTTTCGCAAGTCCTCCGCCATTTCCAATGACATGTAAGCGTACCGTTCAGGGTGCGCCATCACCGGTCTGTACCCTGCCGTTGTTACTTTAAAAATGAAATCGTTTAAAGAGTAAGGTTCGTTGATCATATTGGTCTCAAAGAGAAGGCAATGATCACCAAACACAAGAAGCGGCTCACGGTCTTCAATTTTTTTCAACAAGGCTTCATCCAGGTAATATTCGGCGGCCGCTTCAATTTCAAACACGACGCCATGCTCCGCGATGTATTTTCTTAACTCATCCAGGCGCTGCAGGATGACCGATGAGTCATTCCGGTAATAATCCTGCATAACATGGGGTGTAGTGATCATTTTTTTATACCCCGCTTTCTGAAATACCCGGATGATGGCCAGCGCTTGTTCGATTGACTTTACGCCGTCATCAATGGCAGCCAACAAATGGGAATGAATGTCGGTCGTCAATGGGGGGGGGCTAGGCGCCATAAGAAATCGTAAAAATGACATCACATCTACCCGTTGAGGATTTTTTTGAATTTGTTCCTCCTGGAGCCCCGGTCTTCATAATAGCCATATCCATATGCCTTGGACGAAACCGGTAAGGCATTTACGACGATGGCCAGGTTGGTAAATTTATTGATGTTGATCATCCGTTGAAGACGGAGAATGAAGTCTTTCTTTGAATAATTTGCCCTGAATACATAGATGGAGAGGTTTGCGCGCTTCATCGCCATGGTGCCATCGGTCACGAGCCCGATGGGAGGCGTATCCAATACAATGAAATCGTATTCGCGCTTAAGGTCTTCCAACAGAAGCGAAAACTCCCCGTTCAGAAGAAGCTCGGATGGATTGGGTGGATGAGGACCCGACGGGATATAGTCCAGATTTTCCAACGGGGTTTTTGTAACGCAATCCCGCCAGGCATGCTTCCTGATCAAAATTGTACTGATGCCTTTCCCTGGTTCAGCAACATCAAATGGAAGCTCCGACCGTTGCTTTCGCATATCCAGATTGAGCAAGGCCACTTTCTTGTTGGATAAGGCCAGAATCCCACCCAGGTTGAGTGCCAGAAAAGACTTTCCTTCCCCCGATATCGTCGATGAAATGGCGATGATCTTTTTATTCTCGCCGGTGGTGAAGAAATCAAGGTTGGTGCGAAGGGTACGGATTGCCTCGCTCACCATGGATTTGGGATTATCGAGAATGGGAAAAGGGGATTTGGACAGGTGAAACGATTGGGGAATGGCGCCCAATACAGGAACCTGAATTGACTTCTCGATTTCGCCAACGGAGGTAATCTTATTGTTCAGCCCATACAACAGGCCGATGAAAAAGAAATTCAGAATAATACCGGCCACGAGCCCTATACCCAATATCAGGTATTTCTTTGGCGCGATCGGATCGGTGGGAAGGGTCGCCGAAGAAAGGATCTTGAAGTCCGGCGTGGTCCCCGCCTGCGTGATTTCAAACTGGGCCTTGGATTGCATCATCGTCAGGTACATTTCCTCGTGCAGTTTATAGAATCGTTGTTGTTTTGAGAACTGGGTATTTTTGTCGGGCATCAGTGCGAATTCGTGCTCCAGCTTGTCTTTCCTGGTGTTCAGTTCAGAATAAATTTTGAGCCAATTTTTCTTTAAGGTCGAAAGCTGGAGGAAAACCGAATTGCGGACGGCGTTCATTTCATTTTCTTTCTGCCGGAACGCAAACGTGTTCTCGTTGTAGGACAGGCCCAACTTGTTTTGGTCCTGAGTCATCTGCCGCAGATTTTCCAGTCCGCGATTAACGTAGTCCGGCAAAAACGGCTGCTGCGTGAACGAGGAGGCATAGTTGCGGGAGGTAAGATTCTCCATCAGCACGTTAAGCTCCGTCAGGTTCTTATTCAATTGGAAGCGTTGCGAATCAACCGCGTTGATGAGGTAAATCGTCTTTCGTAAGTCTTCGTCAACGTTGTTGCTCTTATTTTGTAACGTGAAGGTCTCAAAATAATTTTCAAACCCCTCCATCTTTTTCTCGATCTGCCTCAATTCATTATTAAGCCAATCAATCTTTTGCTTGTTGGCGAGGTTCTTTTGCTCATAGCTGTACCCCAGGTACAAGGAATCAATCCGATTGACAAGGTCAAATGCTTTAAGCGCATTATGATCCTGAAAAGATATACGGATCGTACTCGCATTGAAGTTGAGGGGTTCGACCTGAATGTTGGTGGACAAATACTCCAGCAGGGTATTGCGGCTACGAAGAATAAAAAAATAGTCATTTTTATCTGCTGCAACATCCACGGTGTTCTTTTGAATCGTCAGGGGATATCCACCGAAGAGGAGCGGCTTCCCTAGCGTTCCCCGGACGAGCGGCCCCTCTTTTCCTACATGGATCGTGTAAGTATCCTGGCCAACAAAATTAAAGTAAATGGGAATATCCTGATAACCGGAATAGGCGCGGTTGTAGGTAACGAGGAACGGAGAGCGTTTGTACATTTCATCGTTCAACACTTTACCGCTGCTATAGTACCCCTCCCATAACTGCATCGAATCGATTACTCTGTTAAAAAAAAGTCTTGATTTGATCTGTTCGATCTCGCCGGAAATCATGTTTAGGTTGGGATCCTCCGAAAAATTTTTGATCCCGAGTTCAGGGGCATCCTGCTTAATGCCCAATTTCAATTCCGAATAGGATTCATAAAGATCTTTTGTCCACCGTATATAGAGATACGTTGCTAAGTTCGAGGCTACAAAAATCGCGATGATCCAAATCATGTTCTTGCGAACGGTATTGGAAAGTTTTTCCAGGTCGATGCCTTCTACGCCTTGATCCCTATTTGATGTAAGACCTTCCACTTCACGGTTAATGTTTGGTGACTAAAAAGATCAACGTGCTCAAGCTGACCAGGAGGCTGAACACCCCTGCATAATCGCGGAGGCCCTCGCTCACGGGCCTGCGGATCGGTTCCACATAAACAATATCGCCGGGCTGAATGAGCAAATTCCCTGCCTTAAACCCTTCGATCGTGCTCATGTCCACGACAAATACCTGGTCGTTCCGCAAAATCCGGATGTTGTGTGCTTTGGAATCATTGGGTAGTCCTTTGGCCATGGCCAGTACCTCGGTCAGGTTAATATTTTGGTTCGGGAGCGGCAGGACTTGTCCCCCCTGGGCCCCCAGAACAATAACCCTCTTATTCGAGTACGAAAGAATTACGAACGGCTCCTTAAAGTATTTTTCAAATTCTTTTTGAAGGATTTCTTCCCCTTGGCGAAGGGTAAGTCCCTCCAGTTTCAATGCGCCAACCATGGGAAACCTGACTATCCCATCCAGGTCCACCAGGTAATTAAATTGCTGGCGGGCCGCACTATTCTGTTCGGGACGGGCGCTGAGTTCCGGATTCGGGTCAATAAGGCGCTCCCCTTTGTTTGAAAATACATCGAGTTTTAGAAAATCATTTTTTTGGATGACATAGTTTTTCTCTACCGTAATGGCTTCCCGCTTAACCGGATCGGGGACGAATCCGGCGGCAGGCGTAAACATTATATTTTGCTTGTAGGAAGCGCACGAAACAAGCGCTGATACGAGACAGGAATAATAAACTACTTTCACAAGATGGCTATGGGCTAATCCGTGAAATTAAGGATTTTATCAATACCAGACCGAAAACAACGCCCCTTTGTGGCCACCGGGCAGGTGAGGAGGCTGACTAAGCCGATTTACTGAGGGTGGCGATGGCCTTAATGTATTTGTTGATGACAACCTTTTCATCGAATTCCTGTTCCATTTTTTGCCGGCCGTTTTCACCGAGTTTTTTGATCGTTGCATCGTCAAAGTTGGCCATGGTATCCATTTTTTGAGCCAGGTCTTCCGGGTTTTTTAGTTCGCACAACAACCCGTTGAATTGATGGCGGACAACATGGTGACAACCGGGTACGTCGGTGGCGATAATGGGCTTGGAAGAACTCGCGGCTTCGAGCAACGTCCGGGGTGCTCCCTCCCGATAGGAGGGAAGAACAATGCAATCGGCCTGATGAATAAACTGCCGGACATCGCTGGTCGTTCCTAAATATTCAATAGTTCCACTGCTGATCCATTCATCAATCGTCTTAAGCTGAATACCGCGTTTGTGTTGGGGATCCTTGGCACCCAGGATCTGAAAACGGGCGTTCATTCCCTGCGCCCGAAGGTGCTCCACGGCCTTAATGTAATCCAACACGCCTTTATCTGTAATCAATCTCGAAATCAACAGAAACGTGAACGGACTATTTCGCTTGAATGCAGCCGGTTGAAATTTATTCAGATCTATGCCGGAACCGGGGATGAGGTCGGCCTTTTCCGGTGCGACCAGTTTTGTATTCAGAAAAAGTGAAAGGTCATCCGGATTTTGAAAAAAAACTTTGGATGCAAAACGGAAAGAAATCCTGTAAAGAAAAATGGCGATCGCTGAAACCAGGTTGTTTTTCAAGAATACGGTACCCAGTCCACACACATTGTTAATGGTCGGAATTCCCAACATACCGGCAGCCAGGGAGCCGTAAACGTTAGGTTTAATGGTATAATGAAGGATGATATCGGGTCGCATTTTGCGGTAAATCGACCACAACTCGATGAGCAAAGCAGTATCTTTTATCGGATTTGCTCCCCGGCTGTCCATCCTTACGGGATGATGGACACACCCCGCTTCGGTTAAAAAATGGGTGAAATCATCGACGGGAGCAACCGTGTGTACCTCATGTCCCCGGGCACGAAGGGAATCAATAAAATTCATCCTGAAATTATAGATATTCCAGGAGGTATTGAGCACAATCGCAATTTTCATTCGGCCAACGATAGACCTTAGTATTACAACTAAGACCGTTTAAGTTCAGGAGTACCAAGGAAAACGGTTAGTTTACCTGATTTCCCAGTGATTAATGCCGCTAATGTAAATAAAAGTAACCCCCTCCGGGACGGGAGCGTAATAATAAGTTTATGTTTGAGGCAAGAAAAGATTTAAAGTTGACGAATAAAGCAGTTCTGGTTGCCGTTAGCCTTGGAAAAGAGCATCCAGAAGAGATCCAGGAACACCTTGATGAACTGGCATTTTTAGCGGAAACAGCCGGGATCACTGCCGGCAAACAGTTTGTTCAGCGATTACCCCATCCCGACGTCCGCACCTTCCTGGGCAAAGGCAAATTAGAGGAGGTTAAAAATCATGTCTTCGATAAGGATATTCAGGCTGTCATTTTTGATGATGATCTGAGCCCATCCCAGTTGAGAAACCTGGAAAAAGAATTGAATCCAATAACCCGTGACACCAAAGTCCGCATCTACGACCGAAGCCTCCTGATCCTCGATATTTTCCTTATGCGCGCACAAACGGCCCAAGCCCGTTCACAGGTGAAATTGGCGATGAACCAATACTTGCTCCCGCGCCTTACCCGGCTGTGGACCCACCTGGAACGGCAGCGCGGCGGAACCGGCACACGCGGCGGCGCCGGAGAAAAGGAAATTGAAACCGACAGGAGAACGATCAAGCATGAGATTACTTTGCTCAAGGAGGAATTGAAGAAAATCGATCAGCAACGGCAAAACCAGCGCAAATCCAGGAGCACTATCGTCCGCGTTTCCCTCGTGGGGTATACCAATGTGGGGAAGTCTACCCTGATGAATTTGCTTTCAAAGGCAAATGTGAAGACGGAGAACAAACTTTTCGCCACGGTGGACGCCACGGTGCGAAAGGTAGTGATTGGCGACATTCCTTTTCTGCTTTCCGACACGGTAGGGTTTATTCGAAAACTACCCCACCATTTGATTGAATCGTTCAAGTCCACCCTGGATGAAGTCCGGGAAGCGGACATCCTTCTTCACGTGGTCGACGTCGCGCACCCTTTTCACGATAATCACATTGAAGTAGCGAATAAGACCCTCGCCGAAATCGGCGCAGGAAATATCCCCACCATTCTCGTGCTGAATAAGATTGACTTGCTTGAAAAAAAACAAGAGAAGACTAACTTTGAAGAACTGAAAGGGAATTACCGGCAGCTCGGTTTTCAAAACGTAATTTTTATTTCAGCCACCTCGAAGGAAAATTTACTCGAGTTAAAGAAACTGTTGTATGAAGAGGTGAAGAAGAAACACCGGATGCTCTATCCGAATTACCTGGGGGAGGATTCAAGTCCTTTTGGGGTTACCGATTAAGAGGGTGAGTATCTCACTTTATTATTCATTATTCAATATTTGAATTTTGAATAATGAATGTGGAGTAATGAATAACGAAGTGAGGAAGGCAGGCCGGACGTGTTTCCCTAAACTTAAATAACCTCAACTGTCAAGTATCGTCTCCCAAAGGGGACGATACGGAGGGACAGGAATGGTACCGGGATTTCGCATCGTCCTCTTCGAGAGACGATGCTGGACCAAAATAACCTCAACTGTCAAGTATCGTCTCCCAAAGGGGACGATACGGAGGGACAGGAATGGTACCGGGATTTCGCATCGTCCTCTTCGAGAGACG
>DATHFS010000707.1:0-7045 GCA_035317975.1 Cyclobacteriaceae bacterium
TTCCCTGTATTCAAACCAGAAATCAAAAATGTCTCCCATCAGGTAGATCGAGTGAGCATCTGCCTTAATGCTGTCTAACCACCTGACGATCGATTTTTCCCTGATCAAACTGGTCTGATGGTCTGGCGCACCCAAATGAAAATCGGAGGCAAAGTAGATTTTTTTGGCGGGGGGTAATGAAATAGAAACTTCACTCATTATCGAAAAATACGCGGTATCCGCCACAAAGGCACAAAGACACTAAGAATATTTTATGAGGATCAGGTTAGTCTTGAGTCTCTGGTCCTGGTCTTGAATTGGATGCAACAAGGGATTGAATACCAATCCCTCAAAATTAAGGACTTAAAGACTATAGACGAGCAGGCAGGTAAGCCCGGCAAAAAAAATGGCCCCAATATAATCGGGGCCGTCTACCTATAATCATGTCTGCATCCCAATTCTGCCTGCCCCGACTTTTGTCGGTGGCTAATTCTCTAATTCTGCAATTCTGATCCCTGTTTCGCTTCGGCTGGTCCTGCCGGTTCGTCCTTTTTTTCCGGGGCTCCAGGCTCGTCTTTTTTTTCTGCAGGCGGGTTCTGACCGTTCGTAAATTTCTGATACGTGGTTTGAGCCGCGAACGGCCGCTTGCCGATGAGCCGCTCCAGGTCCGACTGGAACAAAATTTCTTTTTCCAGCAGCTCTTTGGCGATGACTTCCAGGTAATCGCGGTGCTTCTCCAGGAGTTTTTTAGTCCGGTCGTAAGCCTCATCAATAATTTTCTTTGCTTCCTGGTCAATTTTTTCAGCAGTGGCTTCGGAATAGGGTTTGTTGAATGCGTATTCCGTTTGCTTGGAATCAAAGAAGGACATGTTGCCGATTTCCTTGTTCATCCCGTAGACGGTAACCATACTATATGCCATCTTGGTGATCCGTTCCAGGTCGCTCAGCGCACCGGTGGATATTTTACCGAATACAATCTCTTCGGAAGCTCTTCCTCCAAAGGTCATACACATTTCATCGATCAATTGTTCTGTCTGATAGAGGAACTGCTCTTTGGGTAAGTACTGGGCATACCCTAATGCTGCAATACCACGAGGTACAATGCTCACTTTAACGAGGGGATCGGCGTGCTCGAGGAACCAGCCCGCCACCGCATGGCCCGCTTCGTGGTAAGCCACTATTTTTTTCTCTTCCGGTGAGATGATTTTCGTCTTCTTTTCCAGTCCGCCTATGACCCGGTCGATGGCGTCCTGAAAGTCGAGCATGTCGACCTCTTTCTTGTCTTTGCGCGCGGCGATCAGGGCAGCTTCGTTACACACATTGGCAATCTCGGCTCCGGCAAAACCAGGGGTCTGCGCCGCCAACTTTTTGGGATCTACGTCCTTGGATATTTTTACCGGCTTAAGGTGAACCTTGAAAATATGTTCACGCCCCGCAATGTCCGGCTTGTCAATACTGATTTGCCGGTCAAAGCGACCCGGCCGCATCAGGGCAGAGTCCAATACATCCGGCCGGTTGGTAGCGGCGAGAATGATTACCCCGCTATCGGTGGCAAATCCATCCATCTCAACCAACAATGAGTTTAAGGTGTTCTCGCGTTCGTCGTTCGCGCCGGGCATTTGTCCTCTTCCGCGTGACCGTCCGATAGCATCAATTTCATCTATAAAAACGATGCAAGGTGCTTTTTCTTTGGCTTGCTTAAACAAGTCTCGCACACGGGCGGCGCCCACCCCGACAAACATTTCAACAAAATCCGATCCCGACAAGGAGAAAAAGGGAACACCGGCTTCTCCGGCAACCGCTTTAGCCAACAGGGTCTTCCCGGTTCCGGGAGGCCCGATCAACAAAGCTCCTTTTGGAATTTTTCCACCGAGTTTGGTAAACTTTCCCGGCGTCTTCAGGAAGTCAACGATCTCCTTCACTTCTTCCTTTGCTTCATCCAGTCCCGCCACGTCTTCGAACGTGATCTTTACCTTATTTTCGGCATCGAATAACGCGGCCTTCGATTTTCCGATGTTGAATATTTGTCCTCCGGGTCCGCCTCCGCCGGTCATGCGCCGCATCAATACCCAGAATCCGAACACCAGCATAAAGAGGAAGGCCACATTCCAGAAGATGCCGGTGTAATCGCTGCGTTCTTCATATTGCAGATCGATCTGTTCGCCGCGCGGAATAGCTTTGCTGAGTTGCTCGTATTTCTCCTGGAATTTATCGATCGAGCCAATCTTCAGTTTGTAATGGGGTCCATTAGCATTGAGGCCTAACGGGCTGCTTTTTTCCAACTCTTGCTTGTAGGCCGCATTCGCAAGCGCTTCCGGTTTCAGTGTAATTTCTACAAGCTCCTGGTTCTTGATCAGTACTAATTTTTTGATGTCCCCCCGTTGCACCATGTCTTCAAAGCGACTGGATCGGATTTCGACGAGGTCGCCAGCCCTGTAAAACTGGGTCACCCCGAGGATAATCACGACCAATCCCAGGATGATCCACATCTGGTAATTTGGCCGTGGCCCGCGGGGGGGTATAAGTTTATCTTTTCTGTCTTTGTCTGCCATTCTTATAGAAATTACAATTCAATAACGTGGTTTGTTTCTTTTGGTTCGCTGGTGCCGATCCACCAATTTAGGTTAAGATGATATAAAATTTATAGTACCGCTAGTCTTTGATTTCGGTGATTTCTGCATCCCCCCATAATGTTTCCAGTGCATAATATTGCCGGCGATCCTTCCGGAAGATATGCACGACCACATTGATATAGTCGAGAAGGATCCACTCTTTATTGTTTTTACCTTCCGTGTACCAGGGGTTTTCTTTCAATGTCTTGAAGACCTCATCATCGACCGAGTCTGCGATAGCGTCTAATTGCTTGTCCGAGTTTCCAGAACAAAGGATAAAAAAGTCGGCCACCCCATTTTTCACTTTTCTTAGGTCCAGAACCACGATATCCGACGCCTTCTTTTCCTGCATCCCTTTTACAATCGTCTGACTGAGTTTTTCGGATTCTGGCTTCTTTTTTTTACCCATTAACTATCTTCGTTCTTTGAGAGAGATCAACCTGCAAAGCTAACCAAATATATTGTGTATAAAATCCCTGCCAAGACGCTTTTCGCGGGCAAAAATCTGGTTTACGTGCCACAATGTCATTCTACGAATACCCTGGCCGCTGAACTGGGCGAAAAAGTTGAAACACCTGAAGGTACCGTGGTCATCACGGATCATCAAACCGCCGGCCGTGGTCAGCGCGGCAAAACCTGGGAAGCTCAACCGGGCAAGAACCTGACGTTCTCATTGATCCTGAAACCCGGTTTTTTGGCGGCAAAAGACCAGTTTCAACTCAATGAAGCCATCTCCGTCGGCATCGCCCGTTACATTGCTTCCCGCGTAGTTCACAACGTAGCAATAAAATGGCCGAATGATATTCTCGTCCAGGATAAAAAGGTATGTGGGATCCTGATCGAAAACCACGTGAATAAGGAAAGCATCAGTTGTTCGATCGTGGGGATTGGATTAAATATCAATCAACAGTCATTTGCCGAAATGAACGCCGAATCCATCGGCATGATCACCGGATTGGAGTATCATCTCCGTGAGGAATTCGAGGTATTGCTCCATGCATTGGAGGGAAGCTACCTGGACCTAAAGAAAGGAAAACAGGCGGCGCTGGGAAATAATTACCTCGATCTGCTTTACCGAAAAAATGAGATCCACTCGTTTACCTCGCGCGGTGAAGTGTTTGAAGGAATTATCAGCGGGGTAAATGAGAATGGAAAACTCAGGATCAACGTGGGGGGAGTGGAGAGAGTCTTTGGGGCAAAGGAGGTAGCGTTTGTAAACTAAGTCTATTTAGGTCAGCGATAAAGGGATTAAACACATAAGGAACATAGATACATAGGCACATAGGCAACATTAAAATTAAGCTTTCAAGGTGTAGTCCAGCGTCGTCTCTCGAAGAGGACGATGCGAAACGAGGGTTCCCAGCGTATCGTCCCCTCTGGGAGATGATTCTTGACGGTTAACGATCGTCCCTTCCGGGAGACGATACTGGGCGGGCACGGTCAAGCATCGTCTCTTGAAGAGGACGATGCGAAACGGTGGGTTCCCAGCCTATCGTCCCGTAATGTCCAGCATCGTCTCTCGAGAGGACGATGCGAAATCCCCGGTACGATTCCTGTCCCTCCGTATCGTCCCCTTTGGGAGACGATACTTGGCAGTTGCAAATTTTCGCAACACTAATCTATGTGCCTATGTATCTCCTATGTTTCAATCGTTCTACTTGTCTGCCCTCAAACCAGGACCTGACTTCTTCACCAGCATATAATTCACCTTTTTGCTTCCCCAATGATAACCAAGGTTGAACGGCAGCCCTTGGTTCTTTTTAGAAACTTTGTAAGCGGAATCCAGGTCGGGTTGAAATTTCTCATCGCCAAAATCTTTCACTGGTTTCGTGTATTCACCGTAAAATTGCCAGCTTAGGTCCAATCGCTTTTTGAAATCGCGGTACGGAATCCCGGTGTCGTCCTGAAACAGACTCTCAGTGTTCTTCAGGATCATATCCCGGATCATGGTGAATGCGGAAATGTGCATCAGGTAGGAAGCTGATTTGACAAAGGTATTGATCGGCGCATGGGCCATTACAAATTTTTCAAACTCGGGCCGGTCTTTCAATCCTCCGTTTGAAATGCTGATGCTGAAATAGTACACCGTTTTGATTTCGTTCGTTTCCCGTTGACGAAGGGTCAACTTTACCCCGGGATTCCTTTGCCAGTTCAGTTGCTTTGCCTTGACTTCCTTTTCATTGCCATCCTTGTCAAGGGTAATAAACTTCTGATCCATCAACTCAAAACCGGCCCGTTCGATAAAAAAATACAACGGCGGCAGAACACCTTTGATCTGTTTGAGGTCCTTCTGCATGTGATTGGTGATGAAGTAACTTTTATTAAAAATGTCTCGAAGGGAATGCCCCAGACTGTCGAGAAATTCTTCGCGGTCCCGTGCCGGCAGGGAGTCCATAGCCTGTACTTCTACAATGGGTTCCAGGGCAACCAGGACATAGACCTTGGCCCGGGGATACAGATAGTAGGCGTGCAAAAAATCAGGGCCTGAAAACGGATAAAAGAGGTTGCGTGTGTCGTTGATGGATTTTGAAAACGTGGAAGCCTCCCACTGCTTTATCTTCGAAAGTCGCTCCCTGTCCATTCTGGACCATGCCGTATCCATTGATGCTGTGAATGCTTTCCAGGAGTGTTCCTTTTCCGCTGCAGAGAAAGAATTGACCTCGTTCTGAGGAAGGCCGGCAATGAATCGCGCCGTGAAATCCAGGCGGGCTTCTCCCTTCGGAATAGCCATGATCCGTTTGATGGAATCCGCTTTGGCAATCGAATCCTGAACGGCTAATGAATCCAACCTTGCTTGATTGGCCTTGTCCTGTTTTGTCGAACAGGAAGCAAAGAATCCGACAACGGCGAGGGAGATAACTAATTTTTTCATGTGTTTACTATATAATCGTTTATGCTTTTTTATCACCATTTTTATTGGCCACAAAATATAGAATTAACCCCGGAATCATTGTGGCAAAGGAATAGAGAATAATCTTAGGATCATCACTGGTGACGTAATAAATCATCCAGCATGTGCACACGGTAAAGAGGAGGGGCGGCAGTGGATACAGGGGCAATTGAAAAGGGCGCTCGTTCTTCGGGTAATTTCTCCTAAGAATGAAAACACCAAGGACCGTCAGCATCGCAAAAATGGAAAGACTGATGGAGATGTATTGAATGATCTCTTTAAAACTACTGACCAGTACGAGAAAAACAGACCAGCCAGCCTGTACCAGGATGGCGATGTAGGGCATGTCAAACCGGTTCTTTTTTGCAAACGAAATGAAGATCGGGTAATCCTCGCCCATGGCTTCCGTGACCCTGGGTCCGGCGATGGTCATGGCACTCAACGTGGAGAGCAACGCAAAACTAAAGAGCATGGAGAACCCGGCGCCGAGGCGGGGCCCGAATAACTTGATCGCCACCACATTCCCGATATCATTCTGACCATTGAGTTCATCCAGCGTGGCCGAATACAGGAACATCGCATTCAAGGCCAAATACACCACCACGACCGTGAGGGTGCCCAGGACCAATGCCCGGGGCAGATTCTTACTTGAATTTTCAAGGTTTCCCGCTACATACGCTGCTGCATTCCAACCACTATAGGCATAGACAACGAAGACCAGGGAAACGGCAAAGCCGGGACTGGCTATGCGTTCCCAATCCCCCGCGATAGGCCAATACGTCAACCCGGACTTCAAGTTCTCATCAACGAAAAAAGGAGCGATGCAAAAGAAGGCAATCAACAAAAGTTTGGTGGTGGTAAGAATGGTTTGCGCTGTTCCTCCCGTTTTCACGCCAAACCAATGTATTGCCGATACCATAACGATAGCCCCCACAGCTATGACCTTGGTAGGGATACCCAGCACAACGGATGAATAGGCTCCAATGGCAATGGCGACTGCCGAGACGGCGCCGGCAAAGCCCACCAGCAAACTCATCCATCCGGCGACAAACCCCAGGGCCGGATGAAAAATCTTACCAAGGTAAAGATATTCGCCGCCGGACTTCTTTAGGGTGGTGGCAATTTCCGCATAGGTGAATGCACCCGACAGGGCGACAACACCGCCGATTGCCCACAGCATAAGAATTGCGAAACCGGAAGGAATAGGCCCCACCTGATACCCCAGGGACGTAAAAACACCGGTCCCGATCATGTTGGCGATGACCAGCGCTATTCCTACCGACAAGGTATACTTCTTTGATTCTATCATGGCCCTTCGCCAGCCCCAACGGAATACCCGGGCATTGGCAGATCGGGGCAAAAGATGAGGAGATTTTTGGAATTTATTTGTGTTGATGTCATTATATAAAGGGCGGGCGGTTAAATGATTTAGAATTTAAAATTTAAGATTTAAAATTATTGAAGCTAAATTTAACCCATGATCATGAAACGGTTTTGCGTTCAGGAAAGCGTTCAGCAATGACAAAATTCTGGATGGTTATCCTGGGAGCGACTGTCTCCCTGC
>DATHFS010000708.1:0-4668 GCA_035317975.1 Cyclobacteriaceae bacterium
CAATGGAGGCCGTAGCATTTTTGCGGATCATTAAAGAAGGTGAAGTGATTGTAAGCCTGTCCCTGAAAGAAAAACAGAATGAATTCATCCGCAAAAATGCTACGGCCTCCATTGGCTCTGACGGATTGGTGGGAAGCAAGATCGTTGTTATCGCTCCGGGAAATTCCGCAGAGGTCATTCAGGATGCCGATACCATCAACGCGCGCTCACCGGCTGAAACGGCAGAACTCATGAGCATTGCCAAGGAAGTGGGGGAAAATACGCGCTCCATTACGGAAGACCTGAAAGTCTTAAGTGCCCGGGTTCGCGGGGGACAAGGTATTGTAGGGGAATTGCTGAACGAAGGCGCGTTGTCGCAGGAAGTCAGGCAGGTTGTACACAATTTGAAAACGACCGGTGAAAATACGGCAAAAGCATCTGCTGAATTGTCCGCCCTCGCCTACGAGCTGAAACACGGACATGGACTTGTACCCGCGCTCGTTTCCGACACCAGCTATGCCCGTATTTTTTCGGACGTACTCGTAGACATTAAAAGGGTGAGCACCAATGCCAAAGCCATGTCCGAAAGCGTGAAAAAGGTAACGACTAAAATGAATGACAACGACAACGCGGTAGGGGTGCTTCTCGCGGACACGGCCTTTGCCCATCGACTACAGAACACGATAAAGAATACGGAAATGGCGTCTCAAAAACTGGATGAAAATATGGAAGCGCTGAAACACAATTTCTTGTTGAGAGGGTATTTTAGAAAACAGGATAAGAAAGAAAAGAAGGAGAAAGAAAAAGAAAAAGAAAAGGAAGCGGCTGTTGCCGTAAAGGAATAATGCACAAACGATCATGAAAAAAAACATGGCCAACAGCGACCGGGTCATCCGTGTGATCATCGCTATAATTATCGTAAAGCTCTATTTTGCCATGGTGATCACCGGCGCCCTGGCTTTGGTCCTTCTGGTGATCGCCTTCGTATTTGTCATTACTTCATTTATTCACTTTTGTCCCCTCTATCATTTTCTGGGAATCCGAAGGTGGGAATCTAAAGCCTAGACGTTTATCCTCCTACTCCAATCCAATTCTTCTGCCGCTTGTCAAAAATCAGGGCTGAAACGGGACGCTTCGCTCCTTTTTCGCGTTTTAGACTCTCTCACCATTGGTGGAACAGCAATCGGCTAAAGAGTGATGAAATTATTTTGGATCCTGGCCTTCCTAAGCGTGCAATTCCGTGTGCACGCTCAAGATTCGTTGAGCGCAGAAAATCATCCCAATCAAAGAGACCTAAATGATGTGTTTTCTTCGCGATTGAGGCCAAATCACAAGCCGGTGCAGGTGACCTGGGTACCCGCTGTTGGCTATTCCCTTCAGACAGGATTTGCAGGTGTCATTGGAACAAACGTAGCCTTTCGCGCACTCGACGGGGATGATTCCAAATTATCAAGCGTAACGACAAGCGTGACGTACTCCCAATACAACCAGACCATTCTTCCACTTATGGCCAATATCTGGAGCAAGAATGGAAAATGGAATTATTCAAGTGAATGGCGTTTTATGCAGTATCCTTCCGAGACCTGGGGGTTGGCCGGAAGGAAGGATCCCACGGATGGGTACACCATCAATTTTTCTTATCTCAAATTGCATCAACTGATCCTGCGGTCGATAACCAAAAATCTTTTTTTTGGCACGGGCGTCTTCTATGATCGTATTTGGAACATCCGCGAAGCGGATGCACCCGCTGACGGCTCGACGAGCTTTCAACGTTATGGATTGAACAAGGATGAAATTGCGATGGCCATACCCGTCAGGTTACTTTTTGATTCCCGGCGTAACCAAATTAATCCATCCCAGGGATGGTATATCAGCCTGACCTCGCGCAACAACCTGAAGTCATTGGGCAGCAAGCAGAATTGGGGATCCGTTGTCCTTGACATCCGAAAATACATACGGGTATCTGAATCTGGAAATACGTTGGCATTTTGGCTTTATAGCTGGCACAGCTCTGCCAGAACACCCTATTTGCTATTGCCAAGTACAGGTTGGGACGACAACTTCAATATCGGAAGAGGCTACATTCAGGGCCGGTTTCGGAGCAACATCATGGAATATTTTGAAATGGAATACCGTTTTAACCTTACCCAAAACGGATTTTTAGGCGGCGTAGCGTTTGCCAATGTTCAAGCCTTCAAACGCCGGTTAACTACAGGACCCTATGTGATGGAGCCAGCGGTTGGTGCCGGGTTACGCGTCAAACTTAATAAGCATTCGGGCACTAACTTATGTATTGATTATGGTATTGGTCAAAGTGGTTCACGCGGCTTTTTTATCAACCTCGGTGAGGTCTTCTAAACCAATCACCGGTGACCCTCGGTGTCCGCCAGGTACAGTACCGCATCTCCGCTGAATGGCGGGGTGAATTGGGACGTTGACCCGGCAACAACGGGACGTTGCGACGTCGTCGTTCCGGTCGCAGGGTTGAACCATTCAACTGACAACTTGCTTGACTTCGACATAGCAGAAAGATCCAATGTAAATTGGCCGCCGGATGGTGCGTATATCAAATATTCGGCACCGGTTGCCGGAGTCTGTGCGAGACAATACCCGGTCGAACTAAGTGTGTTATGTGGAGTAACATTGGCAAGATTCAACTTGCGGGAATACTTCAGTATGTATCCAAGGTTGTCACGGAAGTTATCCCATCGGGCATCCGGCGCTCTGCTGATCCCATTCATTGGAGTGTCGCACATGTTCCTGTGTTCGCGCGGGTAATAGACCACGTAAGGGTCCATAAACAAAACTTGATTGCCCCTTGCGAAATTCTCCCATGCATAGTTCCGGTTTCTTTGCGGCGTATCGTTCCACATCCCGAAGTAACTGTGGTCACTGTCATTGACGTTGACCTTGCAAACAGGTTTGCCGGTACCGCAAGACCGGGGAGGAGAAAGCCATGCCGCCGGCGCGACCCAGTCCGCATCCGAGTTGTAGAGCACAAGATCGGTCTTTGTGTTGTCCATCGAAACTTCTCCATATCCTATCGGGTGTTGAAAGGGTTTCCCTTTCTCATAGGCCCGGATCAATGAGATCAGGTGGTCATTCCACCACAGGGAATGTTCCGGAGCTTCCTGAGAAACGATCCAGAGTACGTTCGGCAAATCGTTCAAAATGTCAATGGTCTTTTGTACGTAAGCATCTTGCAAGGCCGTAATGTTATTCGGTGCCGTCATCGTGACGGAAGCGACTGCTGTTTCGGGCGATGTGCTGCGATAACCATCATCGACTCCATTAATATTGTTACCTCCGGAAAAGGGGTAGCCGTCGGTGGCACAGCGAAAACGCAAAAGCCATTCCCCAGAAAATAAATATATCCCTGCATAAATGCCAGCGTTGCCCAGTGCCGAGACGCGCGTGCGCAATCGATCAAAATAACTCTCGTCAAATTTTTTTAGATCAAACTTCAAACCCCCGTCGGTTGCGGTTCCTGGACCCGTTCTGATCCAGGGCTGCGGCCTTACGGTAAAATCCGGCGGGGAAGTCGCGGTGACGGGCAGGTCGCAGAATCTCGGTAGTTCAGTAGTCCAGATCAACGTAAAATTATGTCCATGCGCCTTGAGGAAGCTGACGAACTTTCCGAAGTCTAACGTCTGTATAGACCCATCTGTGCCCCAATCCTGAAGTGTGTTCCACGAATGCGATCCGCAAAGCAGGATCGGTTTGCCGTTTGCGTCTTCAAAATAGTTGGGATTGGCGGAGTGCTTGAGCGGTCCGGTGATGGGAGGTTCGGTAGTTGGTATTTGTGCGGTCCCGCTATTCAACAGGAAAACGAATACGGACAAAGAGGCGATGTGTAAATCACATTTTGACATATCACTCCAGTCAATGAATGATTTTGAATTTGAATTACCTACATTCCTTTGCCGGTGGCGGCCCAGTAGATCCCTCCATAGAGATGATCAAGGAACGTCTGGTCAGTATAAATCAGGGCGATATGCCCAAGGCCGGTGTAAAATGCCCGGCCTCCGTCGTAATTGTGATACCATGCAATCGGGTGAAAGCTGCCCATCCCTTTTCCTACATTCTCGCCCCACTTGACATTCGGGTCGTAACTTTTTTCGTCCACGGAAAGTAAGAAATGCAGATCCGTTGCTTTGCGCTCACCGTATTCATACCATTCGTCGGTCCACAATAATTTTTTTGGAAACCGTTCCATTCCGGGAAAGTTACCATCCTCCACTTTCAGGTAGGCAGTTTGTTGCTGAGGGTGGATCTTGAACATCATCCCGACCATTTTTGTGTACCATGGCCAGTCGTATTCCGTATCGGTTGCGCTGTGAATTCCGACAAAACCCTTCCCCGACTGGATGAATTTTTCAAATGCGGCCTGTTGTTCATCGTTGAGAACATTCCCGGTGGTATTTAAAAAAATGACCGCCGCATAATTCGCCAGCGCCTTCTCATTAAAGATAGAGCCGTTATCCTGCCAGTCCACAGTAAAATTATTCCGGCTGGCCAGTTGGCGCACTGCTGTCACACCTTCATGGACCGATTCGTGGTGAAAGCCTTCGGTTTTGGTGAACAAGAGAACTTTGAACTGTTGCGAATAGGAAGCAGCAAAGGATACTACCATTAAGAAGGATAATAAGGCAGTTCTAAAAAGGGTCTTTCTCATGATTTTAGGATTTG
>DATHFS010000709.1:0-2087 GCA_035317975.1 Cyclobacteriaceae bacterium
AAAAGGATTCAGCAAAGCGTGTTGCTGACCTGGAATCTTGTTTTTTGAATTGTCAAGATCAAACGACGGGTACAAAAATGCAGCACCACACGAAAGGAATTCGACGTCTTCCGACAGATCGTCTACTTCTTCGTCGGTTGCATCGCTGGCCGGGGAAAAGGTTCCGGCAATGATTTCCAGTAAGGAACAATCCAGGGCGTAGGCTCCCGCCTGACCCGCTATCTGAAATGAACGCTGGAATGTCGGAAACAGGAGTGTGTTAAATGCGGAGAGAACGCAGAACACAACCATAAATCGCATCGAATCGATCTTTCGCACGAGCGCAATTTACCATAAAAATGGAATACGAAAGACGCAGGCTATGCGAACTTTGAAGAAAAGTACGGCAACGATTGCAATCAGGGAAAAATGCTAATGAAGCCGGGTGTAGCTCGCCCTGGCCTTCTTGTCGGACTTGCTGACCCTGACAGGCTTAAATTCATGGACCTTAACGGGCTTGTAGGTCAGGTGCTTTTCGGGTGCATAGTGGAAATTTCTATTGTAACTCGTACTGGAATAGGAAGGGCAATAGTTTCGCGTGCAGTTAACACATAAAGACCAAATGAGTACCAGCGTTAGAATCTTGCCAACTCGAAAAACATCCTGGCATAAATTGCCTTTTGTAAACATTGTTGTCATAATAATTTTTTTTGTAGTGTAAACAAATATCACCCACCCGGTAAATTTTATCGGGATGTCTTTGTTTTTCTCTACTAAGAAATAAGAAAGACAACTGCAGATCAATGATTTTTGTCGCGTCCTGTCAAAATCCTTATTACTAATTATTACTAATGCAATCCTTTCAGAACCTCCATCAACACAGTTTCTTCCCTGGTCATCCCCGGGGTTTCTCCGGACTTTCCGCGTACATCCAATTTCCGGAGGTACTTCCCAAGCCGTTGCTCCTCATACAAACGGATAATTCCGGGGTGAACGTAGTATTTGCGGCAAACGATTCTTGTATTGCCCAGCTTGGAACTAACTTCATCGAGTGCCTTCTGGACATTCTGTTTGCACTGTCCGGCCGTGGTTGCCTGACCCATGGACCGGAAAGACCGAAGCACATTCAACGAACCTGCCCAAAGGCGAAAGTCCTTGGCACTAAAGTCCATGCCCGACGTTTCTTTGATGTATTGGTTTACCCTGCCCGAGTCAATGTCCCTTCGGGTGCCGTCGGCATCATAGTATTGAAAGAGTTCCTCCCCCGGTATGTCACGGCATTCCTTAACAATCTTGGCAAGCCTCTTATTTTTCAGCGTGATCTTATGGTAAACTCCTTTTTTTCCTTTGAATGAGAAATTCATTTCTCCGCTCTTGATGGCGATGTGTTTGTCCTTGAGCGTAGTGAGTCCATAGGAGCCATTCATTTTTTCATATCCGGCATTCCCGATCCGGATATACGTCCGTTCCATCAACAGAATGACGGCCGCCAATACCCTGCGTTCTGACAAATCGCCGATAGCAAGATCTTTCTCTAATCGCTGTCGCATGACGGGAAGCGCTTTGCCAAATTCATACAGCCTGTGAAATTTGGTCTCGCTTCTCACTTTATTCCAGTGAGCATGATAGCGGTATTGTTTCCTTTTTCGGGCATCGATCCCCGTGGCCTGAATGTGACCGGAGGGCAGGGGGCAAATCCAAACATCGGACCAGGCCGGCGGGATGGCCAGCCTCTTTATCCGCTCCAGGGTCCCGGCGTCCGTGATGATTTTTTGTTTATAGGAATAGGAGAATCCCTTTTCCGCTGCTTGCCGCGAAATTCCGGCAACGTTATCCTTCATGTAAACCAGATCCACGGCCGCCGCCGCCTGGGCATAATCCTTATCGAGCGTCAGAAATTCTTTGTGGGATAAATCGATCTCAGAACCCGCGTCCTTCATTCTTTGTATTGGACCTGTTCTTAAGGCAAACCTTTCTCCAGGCCAATGCAATTTAAAAAATAAGGAGGACTTTATTTCTTGAGAATTTTAAAATACTGAACACCGTTTTGCCGGCTGCGGACGGCCATGATATAAAATCCACTCTGCATGAAATCGGCCGGGATCCTT
>DATHFS010000710.1:0-5509 GCA_035317975.1 Cyclobacteriaceae bacterium
CACGTAAAAACTAGTTCCTGCGTTGATTGCACTTCTCACCTCAATAGTGGCGTTGTGACTACTCAAAATATTCTTCGCCGTCGTCAGGCCCAGGCCCATCCCCCCGGCCTTACCGGTGTAAAACGGATCAAACAACCGATCGATATCCCGGGGGGCAATTCCCTTTCCATTGTCGCTGATGGAGACGATCACAAATCCGTCCTTTCGTTTCGTTTCTATTTTCAGGATACCCTTACTGGGCTCCATCGCTTCCACGGCATTTATGAAAATATTCAGAAATGCAATCTTCATTTTCTCTTTGTCCAGCAATACCCTGGGTAATTCTTCCCCATAACACTTTTCCAGTTTTATTTGGTTAAGATTGATCCGGTCGATGGTCAGGGCGATCGCCTCTTCGACTACATCACCCATGTTGGTCAGGGCCAGGTTGAGTTCTTTTGGTTTTGAAGAATTGAGCATCTCCCCGATCAATTGTTCAATGCGGCCCGCATTCCGCTCAATGACCTCCGTGTACGAACTCAACGAATCATCGTCCTGCGGCATTTCATCTTTTAGTTGCTCCAGGGCCAGGGTCAAACTGGTTAAGGGATTGCGAACTTCGTGGGCAATGGTCCGGGCTATCTTGCCCGTCATCGAAAGCCGTTCGGCAATCAGCATGTCCCGTTCCGCCTTCTTCTGCGTTGTTACATCGATCACCGCTCCCAGTATATCAACCGACAGTCCATCGGAACCCGAATCCTCACTGAGGTTCGGCACCAGGAGAACGTACTTGATCTGACCGCCCACCTCAATCCGGTAATTTAGTTCCGAACCACTTCGCTTGACTCTTACCTTCTGAATGAAATCGCCCACCGCTTGAAGATCCTCTTCATACACATTTTCGAGGAATGAACTCCAGGTAGGTTCAAAGGCATGGGGGCGATGGCCCCAGATCCGATAAAGGCCATCGGACCAAATCAGAGAATCGGTCTTTCCATACCACTTCCAACTCCCCATGTTGGCAAGTGTTTCTGCTTCCTTCAGAAGGAGTCCCCGCTCTTCAATCAACAACTGCTGCGTTTTTTGAGTGGTGATGTCCGAAAACGTCGCAATACAACCATCCTCCAGTTTAACGATGGTGATACTAAACCAGGTTGCAACGCCCTCCCGTTCAATTAATTTTTCAACTTCCTTTGGCCTGCCCGATTCGGTCACCTCCTTATACATTTCAAACAAGCCTTCTGTCTTGCTTTCCGGCCTGACGTGAAGCAGCCGTTTCCCGATCAGTTCCCGGTCGGACCTGCCCATTGATTTTGAACTCATGGAATTGGCCATGATCCATTCAAAATCTTCCACTTCAAAATCCGCATTGCGTACACTCTTGAACGCCATAATCCCATCCAGAGAGTTGTCCAAAACATTTCTCAGTGTCTTTTGAGCAAACTCGCGTTCGGCAGCTTCTTTTCTCAGGGCTTCCACATTTTCTTTCAACTGATCTTCCGCCACGCGCCGTTTGTTTAACGCCTCAACAATTCGTATAAAGAGGAAGGTCATCCCGATCAACGCGATAAGCGTATAGGCAAGCAATGCGACCGGTGCCGTATTGCGGTACTTCGTCTCTCTTGAAATCCGGTCATTGAATGTCGTCTCTTCCTCATTCACAATTCGCCGGGCCACCGCCCGGATCTCCGTCATATTATCTTTCCCGCGGGCCAGCAAGTGGCTCTCAAACTGATCCATGTAGAGGGAACTCCGTCCGGCATTCGAAAGAATTTGACTTATTATCGCAAACTGGTTTTCAATCAATAGGTTCAGTGTGTCTGCTTTCTTTGACTGCCTGGAATTGTAGGATAACAGGCTGTCCAGTTTTTTGATCTGGCCAGGCAATTCGGTTAACGAATTAAAATAGGGTTGAAGGTAACTCGAATCGCGGGTAAGCTGGTAGCCGCGGTGACCCGTTTCAGCATCTTTTATGGAAGAGAGTACATCCTGGACAGCAGTCAGCACTTTGTTGGAGTGGCGGATCAGGCTTACTTCATCAATGTAGTTAATGAGATTCCGGTAGGTCAGCAGACTGATGGCGAGGAGCACCGTGACAATTCCAAGAAACAGCGAACGGGTATAGATATTCTTCATCACGCCGGAACGGTTGTCCGGTATTTATGCATGCCCCTGCAACCGGTATAGCGGGGTAGGGCCGTTTATACGTTAATATTATAGAGCCTTAATTTATTATAAAGTGTTTTGCGATCTATTTTAAGCAGTTCCGCAGCCTTTGACTTATTGTAGTGCGCTTTTTCCAACGTCTCGATGATCGCCTGCCGTTCTGCCGAGCCGGCAATGGACTTTAATAACCCTACCTGCTCCCCATCTGCCTGGCCAGGCTCACCGGTGGAGGTCGTACCGAAAACAATTTCCTGGGGCAAACTGTCTAATTGAATCTCCTCTCCGGACGTGAGCAAAACAGCCCGCTTCACAACATTATTCAATTCCCGAAGGTTTCCATGCCAATAGTAGTCCGTCAAATGGGCGATGACCTCAGCGGAAAAAAGCTGTACCTCTTTGCTGAGCAATTGATTGGATTTCTTTAGGAAATGATTTGCAAAGATCATCACATCCTCCTTCCTTTCTCTGAGGGGTGCTAATTGGATCTTAAACTCGTTCAGGCGATGATACAGGTCCTCTCTGAACCGGCCCTCCTTAACGCCTTTGTTCAGGTCTTCATTGGTGGCGGCAATGATGCGGACATCGATAGGGGTGCCTTTCGTTGCTCCTATTCGCTTGATTGTTCTTTCCTGCAGTACGCGGAGGAGATTGACCTGATTCTCATAGGATAAATTTCCCACCTCATCCAGGAAGATGGTACCGGCATCGGCAAGCTCAAAACTTCCCGGCTTATCCTGGATCGCGCCGGTAAACGAACCTTTCATGTGGCCGAATAATTCGCTTCCTGCAAGTTCCTTGGGCAAGGCACCACAGTCAATCGCAATGAACGGCTTGTCCGACCGCTTGCTCAACCGGTGAATGGATTGTGCAACAAACTCTTTCCCGGTGCCGGTTTCGCCGGTAATAATTACCGACATGTCGGCCGGCGCAATCAATTCGATGTAGCGCTGTACCATCAGCGCCTGTTCACTTTTTCCTACAATAAAAGGGACGAGCTCATTCCCCGGTTTGTTATTCCTGGTTTCCGCTTTCGTTTCTTCAGGAAATGACTTTTCTCCTGAATTCCTCATCTCATTTTTAGCGATCGTCTCCCGGATCGTTACCAATAGCTCGTCAGGATATAGCGGTTTGGTTACGTAATCGCTCGCGCCATATTTAAACGTCTCCACTGCGCTTTTTACGTCAGAATACCCGGTAATAATGATAACGGCCGTACGGGGCCGCTGGAGCCTGATTTTCTGGAGGGTCTCTACCCCCGTCATGTCGGGCAGCCTGTAATCGCACAAAACCAGGGAATAGTCTGAAGCACTTAATTCTTTCAGCCCATCTTCTCCCGTGTGTGCAACACCCACTTCATACTTATTTTTCTTTAGAAATTTGGACAGCACGCCGCATATGTCCTGGTCATCATCGATTATCAACACGTTAGGCATAAGCAGGTAAATTGAAAGTATTGAAATTAGATCAATTATTTAGAAAATTCAATTTATGAAGGGCCTCCCGTATCGTTTTTTTTGTAAACGGCTTTGGAATATACAGACTGACGCCGACCTCCAGGGCCTTTTGACGCTCGCCCTCGTAGGCGCTGATCACAATTATTTTGGCTGTTTTGTCGAATGTTCTGAGGGAATGGATCAATTCATATCCCGAGCCATCCGTTAAATTAAGATCGACAAAGATAAGATCGTATGAATTCGACGCCAATTCCGTATTGGCCGCTTTAACACTATTGCAATACGATGCATGAAATCCCAGATTTTTCAGTTGGCCCACTAAAAGAATGCAAATATCGATTTCATCATCGACGACTAAAGCCTTATCCATTCGCCAGTTTCATTTTCATGGACTTTTCAATGCCCTTCAACCCCTCGCTCCCATTCTTTGAATTTCCCGAAACTTTCATTGCCCCTCTCATCGAACTATCCGTTCGTTTAGGGAATACACTGAGGATAACATACAGCAGACCCATCGTCAACAGGTAGCCCATGATAAATACACCTATAAACATAGCCATGTCTTCCATATCTTTTTTTCCAGTTGAGGCCGAAAAACCATGCCACAAGGATAGTGGAAGCATTAACGGTCCTTTTCTTTCCGGGTGGGGAATAAATTTCTCATTCCTGGGGAAACATTCCTACACCCGATCATTGCCAAAGTAAAATAACAAACGGTCCCGCACCTATTCATCGATTGGCACAAAATTATTATTCACCCTATGCTAAACCTCTACACTTTATGAGCAATCTACTTTATGCCATTGCCGTTATCCTGATCATCGCCTGGGTCCTCGGGTTTTTTGTTTACAGTCTTGGATCTGTTATCCATATTCTGCTTGTGATTGCCATTATCGCTATACTTCTTAGGTTAATACGGGGAGATGGGATTTAGCTTTTCACCGCAGAGACGCGGAGGCGCAAGGAAGGCGCAGAAAATCAAGAGAATATCTGCGCTACGGTTTTGAGCCATAGTTCCAGATTAAGAGAAGAACCTTTAGACATATAAGAAAATTCCCCTATTGCCTCCGCGCCTCCGCGGTAAAAGGCCTGTCGCTGAATTTCCACACTTTGGGGACACCTTTTCCCCCTGTTTTGACCAGCCCAAAAGGATAATATCGATTTAACAGTCCTGACACGCCATAATTCTTGTGGCTTGAATTTTGGACCTGATCATGAAAATTACAAATATGAAAACAATAAGAACCGGAATTCTAAGTCTATGCATCATCACGATGCTTTTTAGTTGTGACTCAAAAGAAAAGGCGCAACTGCGCCAGAAAGTGGACTCATTGAACGTTGAACTCCAAGCGAGCAAAAAGGTGGAGGCGACCATGAATGAAATCGGTGTTTTGATTGACTCCATCGATGTCAGTCGTCAGACCCTGAACACAAAGATGGTGGAAGGTACATCCTATGCGGACTATATCAACAGGCTCAAAGATATCAATACGAGCATCAGAGATACCCAAAAGAAGCTCGATTTCATGGAAAAATCCATGAAGAAGTCAAATAACGTTTCAGCGGCGACCGTCAGACGATTGAAAGAGGATTTAGCATTGCGATCAAATGAGATTATTGCTCTTCAATTGGATATTGCCAAAATGCGTGAAGAAAATCGATCCCTCGTCGTGAGCATCAATCAAAAGGATTCGATCCTATCCAGCAAAGATGAAGTGATCAAGGTAAAGGAAGGGGACATTGCGTCGCTGCAGGGACTGGTTAAGGATACCAATGAAGACAACAAAAACAAGGTAGCCAATCTTTATTTCGCACAGGCTCAGGCGCTTGAAACCGCTGCCAGCCGGACGAAATTCGCTCCGCGGAAAAAGAAAGAAACTAAGCGCGAGGCCCTGGAATTGTATAAACTT
>DATHFS010000711.1:0-2960 GCA_035317975.1 Cyclobacteriaceae bacterium
AGCATTTATACCAACGAATTCAATGAGAAAGATGCATTGATGAATTGGTGGTCGCAATTGTCACTCGAATGGCAGACCCTTTTCAAAACCAAACTGGATCTTACCGACAGTGTTGGGCTGGCGGACATACGGAAGATCACCGCCCTGGAGACATTGGACCTCAGCAATAACAAATATGTTCAGACCATTGAACCATTGGCTCAGCTCACCAGCCTGAAATCCCTCACCCTCTCTAAGACCGGTATTAACGACCTGAGCCCGATCCGGAATCTGACCGAACTGGTTGAACTGGATTTGTCCTATACAAAAATCAGGGATCTGGCGCCCTTAAAGTATTCCAACAAATTGGTGAAGCTCAACCTGAACCATACTGAGGTAGCCGACATTTCCGTGGTTCAAAAAATGCCAAAATTGCAATCCCTCGAACTCAGTGCCACACCGGTTGCGGATTTTCTTCCTCTCGCCAGCCTGACAGAACTGGTTCACCTGAATCTGGAAGCCACCCCCATGACAAACCTTTCCCCCCTCGAAAGTCTGGTTCAACTTACAGAGTTGAACATCTCCTCAACACCGGTTCAGGATATTACATCACTGAAGGGACTTAAAATGCTGAAGACGCTGGACCTTGACAGCACGCGCATCGCAAACATCAACGCGTTAAGCAGTCTCGAAAACCTGAGGGTCCTGCATGCCAGCTATACTCAACTTGCCGACCTTCTGCCTCTGCTGAAGCTTGCCCACCTCGAAAGGATCTATTGTGATAAAACCCGCGTCAGGAAGGGCATAGCCGATGCCTTCATGGTGGCCAATCCGAACGTGCTGGTTATTTTTGACTCCGAAGATTTGAAAGTCTGGTGGGATACCCTTTCACCGGAATGGCATGAGGTCCTTAGTAAAACGGCCGCCATTGCCTTGACTCCCTCGAAGGAAGAACTGGCCAGGGTCCCTAACGTTGACTCCATCGACGTCAGTGGTACTCATATTAGCGATCTTGAACCGCTTCGCAAACTGCAAAAGTTGCAGGTAATCGTCGCCCATAATACCGGCATCAGCGATCTATCGCCGCTACGCGACCTTCACGAAGTTACTTACCTCAACGTCAGTGAGACCGACGTCAGTGATGTTTCTGCCGTCCGGCAATTTTCCAAATTAAAGGTGCTACGGGCGGACAAAAGTAAAATTCAAAACATTGATCCCCTCGAGACGATCACCGGTTTGGAAAAACTTTACGTCGATCAAACAGGCATTCACGACATCATTGTTCAGGACTTCCTGAAAAAGAACCCTACCGTCCTTATCGTGTATAAAACACCACACCTGGTCCGCTGGTGGAACAAGCTTCCCGCAAACTGGAAAGACGTTTTCAGATCGCAAATGGGAACGGATACCACCTCGACAAGAGAGCACCTTCACCAGCTCGTGGAACGGGAAGCATTCCATTTTAAAGAAGCCTCCGTCAACGACCTGTCCGCTTTCAGCGAATTTATAAGGTTGAAAGAACTGCATTTCTCCGGGACAGCCATTGCCGATCTTTCACCCTTAGACCACCTCGCCTCCTACCTGACGTCGTTACACGCCACGGGCAGTCCCTTGCAAAAGGTAGAAGTACTCCAGCTATTGACTGAACTGGATGACCTGGACATTTCCGATACGCCCCTGGAGGAATTGAAAGTTATAGGGAATTTACAAAGCCTGAAGAAACTAAATTGTTCCGGGACGCAGATCAAGAAACTGGATCCCCTGAAAACACTGCCCGCTCTTGAATCCCTCGATTGTTCGAATACGAAAGTGGGTAGCCTCGATCCGGTAAGTCATCGGTCGCTCAAGACGCTGAAGTGTTTCAATACAAAACTTTCCACCAGGGAGATTGAGAACTTTAAGAAGAGTAATCCGGATTGTAATGTGGTTTATTATAGGTGATGTGTGTCTGGGGCGGTTTCTGATTTTAACTAAATTCTAAACACATAGGAACATAGAAACATAGACACATAGAAGTCGTAAAGAATCTATATGCCTATGTGTTTAGATCATCAGTAGGTCACTCCTTCACAAAGACCAAATTCCTCACCCTCCCATTCGACGCTTTAAGACCAGTGATCTGATTCGCTTTATTCCGCGTGAAGTCGAGATTGCCAAGGATAGCGGTACTGAAACCATCAGCCTTCACGGGCAACAACGTAAGATCATCATGGCGCTGGTGATGCGCGGTGAGCGTATCATTCACTACGGTCAGCGTATAGCTGGTCATAAGCTCCGGACTGTAAAACGTTCCCGTAAACTCACTCAATTTTACCTGCGATGGATCGAAGGACACTTTTTTCGGTTCCGGCTCAGCGTGTGGCGCTGGTTTTTCCTTTTCAGCTACTAATTCCTTGGCCAGGTAGAGGTCTGCCAGTGTATAACTTAAGGCACCCGGATTAAAAGAGGCCAGATTGCTGAATACCGATATCGAAAAATGCTGATCGGGAAAACGCAGGAAATAGGTGCGATAGCCGGCATCTCCTCCTCCGTGGCTGAACGCATTCAATCCCTTGTACTTCTCCATTTCCTGTCCAAAGGCGTAGGTAATCGTATCCCCCTTGTTGAGTACGAATCGCTGCTTCATCATGTCCATCACGTTTTGATTCCCGACTTTCACTTTTTCAAAGTTGATGGCCCATAAACTCAAATCCTCCACGGTGGTAAACAAACTGGTCGCTCCTGCATTGGCATAATTTAATACACTCTTCTTGAATCCGCCCGGCACCTCATGATAGGAATAGGCCCGGTGTTTCACAATCTTTTCATGGTCGTCATAGAAAAATGTATTCTTCATTTCCAGGGGATCGAACATATTCTTCTTCGTCCAGTCGGCAAATGATTCATGGGTAATACGGCTGACAATTTCAGCCAGCAGGGTGAACCCCGTATTGCAATACACCATCTCTTCGCCCGGTTTGAAGTTGAGATCTTTCTGCCGG
>DATHFS010000712.1:0-4650 GCA_035317975.1 Cyclobacteriaceae bacterium
CGGCAGCCTCGATCAGGTCAAGGGAATTGGTGGGAAGAAAATATATTGTACTAACGGCACCGGGCTGATGGCCACTCCTTCCTGCCCGTTGGAGAAAGCGGGCAACTCCTTTCGGACTGCCGACCTGGATGATGGTCTCCACGGGACGAAAGTCGACACCCAGGTCCAAACTCGATGTGCACACCACGGCCTTTAACTTTCCCGCATGTAATTGCTCCTCCACCCAATTGCGGATCTTCTGGCTGATCGATCCGTGGTGCATGGCCATTACGCCGGCAAACTCCGGCGCCTGGTCCAGCATCTTATGATACCAGATTTCTGCGAAAGAACGGGTGTTGGTAAAGATCAATGTGCTGGTGCTGGCTTTTACGATCGGCACCACTTTTTCCAGAAGCCTTATGCCGAGATGGCCGGACCAGGGCATTCGTTCCAGTTCGTCCGGAAAAATCGAAATGACATCCACCATTTTTTCGATGTCGGAACGGATAACCTTCCCTTTTTTCCAATCGTCATTTCCAAGAAGAACATTCATCGACTCCTCCATATTGCCTATGGTGGCGGAAATTCCCCACACTTTCAGTCTTGGAGCAATGGTCTTCAATCGGGAAAGCGCCAGTTCCACCTGAACACCACGTTTGGAGCCGAGCAATTCATGCCATTCATCCACCACCACTGTTTTAAGTTGACTGAAGTAGTGGGAATAATTTTTTTGGGCCAGCAGCAGGTGCAAACTTTCAGGTGTGGTGATCAAAAACTCAGGGGGGCTTTCCTTTTGCCTGACCCGTTCCCTGGTGGAGGTATCGCCGCTGCGCACGCCTACCTTCCAGCGCATGCCTAAGCCCTCTATGGCGCGATGGGCGGATAGTTCAATTTCTTTTCCCAACGCCCGGATAGGCGTAATCCAGATCGCGCGGGGGCCGGCTCCCTTTACTTTTTTTGTATCAATGGATTCCAGTAAAATAGGTACCAGTAAAGAATACGTCTTTCCACTTCCGGTAGGTGCGTTCACCATACCACTGGCTCCATTCAGGTAGCTTTCCCAGGCGTCGAGCTGATAGGGAAAGGGAGTCCATCCCAGTTTAGAGAACCATGCCTTGCCGTTCAACAGCCTATCTTCACCCATTCAGGAGATTCAATTAATTCGTTCTCAAAGTAACGACTTTCGTACGATGGAAGTTGTTTGTTTCCCGCAGATCTCGCAGATTTACGCAGTATGGAACAAGTAATCCTCGTCGACGAATTGGATAATGAGGTCGGTACGATGGAGAAGATGGAAGCCCATCGACAAGGCCGGCTTCACCGGGCGTTTTCTATCATGGTATTTAATTCAAACAGAGAAATTCTTTTGCAAAAAAGAGCAAAAACAAAATACCACAGCGGCGGGCTATGGACTAATACATGTTGCAGTCACCCGCAGCCTAACGAAACCATGGAAGATGCCACAGCCCGGAAACTATTACAGGAGATGGGTATTGCTCCCCCGCTAACGTTTTCCTTTAAGTTCATCTATCAAACCCGGTTGGACGGCAATCTTGTTGAACATGAATGCGACCATGTCTTTACCGGGTTGTTCGATGGGAAGCCGCAGATCAATACCGAAGAAGTGGAAGATTGGAAGTTTGTGAATCTTGCTTCCCTGAAAAAAGATATATCTGAAAATCCGACGTCTTATACGTATTGGTTCCCTTTGATTATAAACCACCCGGGATTGGTGATCGGTGATCGGTGATCGGTGGTTTGTCGTCTTCTTTTATTATTTACTGCTTATTTATTATTCAGCATCGTATTTAGGTCCTTTACGAGCTTCTTAATTGACGGTACCACACACCGATCACCCACCTACGCTAAAGCTTCGGTGGGCAGGCCGGTCACCGATCACCGATTACTGATTAACCGATCACCGATTTGTACGGTTTACCTGACAACTTTCATTTCTCCTTCTATCCTCCCGGAATTTAAGTTAGTTTTAATCAACTCATCCGCACGATGCCTTCTGCGCTGGAAATACTGCAAAAAACATTCGGCTATCCCTCCTTTCGCGAGCAGCAGGAAACGATCGTAAAGCATGTTCTTGACAAGCAAGATACTTTCGTACTGATGCCGACGGGGGGAGGTAAATCATTGTGTTACCAGTTGCCCGCATTGATGATGGAGGGGGTAACGATCGTGATCTCGCCTTTGATCGCGCTTATGAAAGACCAGGTCGATGCCTTACGGCTCAACGGGGTCGCAGCGGCCTACCTGAATTCATCTCTTTCTTCTTCCGACCAGTACAAAATAACGCAACAATTAAGGGCGAACAAATTGAAATTGGTTTACCTGGCTCCGGAGCGTTTGATGAAAACAGAAAATGAGTTCATTGCATTCCTGAAAACACTTACCATTTCCCTCATTGCGATTGATGAGGCGCACTGTATTTCCCAGTGGGGCCACGACTTCCGGCCGGAATACCTGATGCTGGCACGCTTGAAAAAAGAATTTCCTCATGTGCCTGTCATCGCGTTGACTGCCACGGCTGATCGTATTACACAGAAAGACATTCTTGAGAAATTGGAGTTGAGAAATCCGGTCACGTTTGTCTCCAGTTTTAATCGTCCGAATATTCGCTATACGGTGGAGCCCAAGAGAAATAATCTTGAAAGACTTATTGATTTTTTAGAGAAAAGAAGAAACGATGCTGGTATTGTGTACTGCCTGTCCCGTGCCTCAACCGAAAGCGTGGCCACCCAACTGCAAATGCGGGGGTTCAAAGCACTGGCTTATCATGCAGGTTTGGAAAAGGAGATCCGGACCCGGCACCAGGATTGGTTTCTGAAAGATGAAGTAAAAATCATTGTCGCGACCATTGCTTTTGGTATGGGCATCGATAAATCCAATGTTCGTTTTGTCGTGCATATGGATTTACCCAAAAGCATCGAGAGTTACTACCAGGAAACAGGCCGGGCCGGCCGGGATGGACTGGAAAGCGAAGCCCTCCTCTACTACGGCTATGGTGACGTCGCCAAACTCAAGGGCTTTGCCAACGTGGAAGACAACCCGGAACAGACCAGGATCAACTTGCAGAAACTCGACAAGATGGCAAGCTATGGCGATCTCCTCACGTGCCGAAGGAAGTTTCTCCTGAACTACTTTGATGAAGAGGCGCCGGATTATTGCGGCCATTGTGACATTTGCCTGACCCGGTTGGAACGGGTAGATTCAACCATCATTGCCCAAAAGGCGCTCTCGGCGGTATATCGTCTCAAGGAGCGTTTTGGAACCCTGTATGTGGTCGATTTTCTAAGAGGCTCCCAATCAGAAAAGATCCGGCCGGAGCACAAAGCGCTAAAGACGTATGGAGCGGGCGCTGACCTGAGTAAAGAAGATTGGATCCGTTACATTAATGAATTGATCGCCACGGGATATTTGTGCAAGGCCGAAGGGCTCTATCCCATACTTCAACTGACCGCGAAAAGTTTCGATGTACTTAATGGAACACAGCCCGTCCTGCTTACCAAGTCGAAACAAATCATCGAAATCGCGGCGCCCGCTCAACTTCCCCACGAAAAGGAATTGTTCAGTCAACTCAAGGTCTTGCGAAAAATCATCGCCGAGAGTGAAAATGTCCCTGCTTATATTGTTCTATCCGATGCAACCTTGCTGGAATTGGCTACCTACCTGCCGCAAAGCAAAGAGGAATTCAGCAAAATCTCCGGCTTCGGAGAAGTCAAGCTGGAGAAATATGGTGAACCGTTCGGCCAGGTCGTTACAGAATATTGTGGTAAAAAGGGGCTCTCGTCGAGAATCATCCTAAAGAGACCAGGACGCGTTCGAAGGGCGAATGGAAAAATTATTGGTGATACCAAAATGCAAAGTTTTGAATTATTTAAGAAAGGAATTTCAATTGAAGAAATTGCGCATCAGCGAAACCTTAGTCCGGTAACGGTGGAGGGACATCTGGCGCACTACGTTGCCTTCGGCGAAATTGAGGTGACCAGGCTCGTCCCCCCCGAAAAAATAAAAATCATCGAAGAGGCTATTCACCAACACGGCGTTGAAAAGCTGGCTCCCATAAAAGAAGCCCTGGGGGAAGGATATAGTTTCGGAGAAATAAGGGTTGTTATGGCACACATGAACTTTAGATCTGAATTTTAGATCAGAATCTACAGAATTGAAGAATGAACAGAATTATTCATTCTATAAATTCTTCAATTCTGTAAATTCTGATCTTCAATTCTGTAAATTCTGATTTTTTACCCTACCTTCTTGCCTTCCTTGTCCAGTTTTGCAGTGATGATCTTGTCTCCTTTTTTCAACTTGATCTCGTAATAGTCGGCATCGGCTTTCTTTACAGAAAAGGCTGCTGTGATCTCCCAGCCCTGATAGTCCGGTCCCGCCAGTGTCATTTTCACGGCTTCCGGCAAATCTTCCTTCTTAATTGGTTTCTTTTCGTCGTCGCCGACGATTCTTGCGGAAGAAGGGTTTGACATCGTACCCGCCAGGCTGTTAACAGCGCTCATCGAAAAGGCAACCGCAAACAAGAGGGTTGCAAACATCATCTTTTTCATAATCCTAATGGTTTAAATGGTTTGAAATTTATTTACACCATAATCCCAGTCAAAATCTCTACCAAAAAAAATTAAAATGAGCAACTTCCTGATAGTTTGATAA
>DATHFS010000713.1:0-3456 GCA_035317975.1 Cyclobacteriaceae bacterium
ATGGAGAGATTTACAATTTTCAGCAGATTAAGAAGCAATTATCCACTCAGCCTGACCGGGCGTTTCGAACTCATTCCGATACCGAAGTCATCGTGGAGGCCTTTGCGACCTGGGGGGTCAACATGGTGGAGAAACTGGAAGGGATGTTTGCCCTGGCCATTGTCGACCAGTTGGAACACAAGTTGTTTTTGTTTCGCGACCGTATCGGGAAGAAGCCATTGTATTACTTTCAATCGGAGGGCGTGTTTGCGTTTGCCTCGGAAATTAAATCGTTGTTGAAGCATCCGGCCATCCAGCTCGCCAAAAAGGTGGACCTACATGCGATCAGTTCGTTTCTTCATCTTGGCTACATTCCGGAACCCCACACTATCTACGCCAACATTCATAAATTTCCTGCCGGACACACGGGTGAGGTTGATCGCACGCTGCGCCTTACTACCCAAGCCTATTGGCGCATCCAGGATAATTTGGACACCGATCACTATCGCGGTCATCGCGAACTGGACGATAAAGAACAACTCGGCCTTTTGCTGGATCAGGCCGTGCAAAAACGGCTGATGAGCGATGTACCGTTAGGGGCTTTCCTCAGTGGCGGAACAGATTCTTCGCTGGTATCCGCCATTGCATCGAAGTATGTTTCAAAACCGTTGAAGACGTTTAGCATCGGTTTTAAAGAAAGTAAGTTTGATGAAAGTCATTATGCGCGGGCGGTCGCGCACCATATGAAAACAGATCATACTGAATATATCCTTTCTGAGAAAGAAGCGATCCAAAAGGTAGAAAGCTACACCCGGCATTTTGATGAGCCCTTTGCCGATACCTCGGCTATTCCCACCATGCTGGTCTCAGAACTGGCGCGAAAGGAAGTAAAGGTCGCCCTCACCGGCGACGGGGGGGATGAATTGTTTCAAGGTTATGGCGCCTATACATGGGCCAACCGCCTCGACCGTGCTTCCTGGGGCATGCTGAAGGGCCCGTTGAGGCTGGTGCTGGGTGCAACGGGCGTTGGCCGCTGGGAACGTATTGCTCATTTGCTTGAACCCTCTGTGCGGGGCAGTATCCGGAGCCATATTTTTTCACAGGAACAATCCTTCTTTTCTCAACAGGAGGTGTATGAAGAGCTTCTGATTCATCGGGATGGTTTTAAGGCGTTTGAATACGATGAATCATTTCTTGCAAAGAAAAAACTCTCTTCAGGAGAACGACAGGCGTTGTTTGACCTTACTTACTACCTGAAGGATGACCTATTGGTCAAAGTGGATAGAGCATCCATGTTTTATGCACTGGAGTGCCGGTGCCCTTTGTTGGATCATCATGTAATCGAATTCGCATTTTCCCTCGACATCGGCAAGAAAAGAAGAGGTGGAAAAACAAAATGGATAGAGAAAGAATTGTTGTATCAATACCTCCCGACCGAACTGGTTGACCGGCCCAAGCGGGGGTTCAGTGTGCCCCTGGCATCGTGGATGAAAAACGATCTTCGCTACCTGATGGATGATTTTCTGAATGACCAGGTGATAGAAGAGGTAGGATTGTTCAATGCCTCTTTTATTCGAACCCTGAAACAGGAATTCCTGGCAGGTAAAGATTACCTGTATCACCGTTTGTGGGCCGTTATTGTATTGCACAAATGGTGGAAAGAAAACCAATAATGACAACCACGTCTTATCCGGTGCTTTACCTTTCCTATGATGGGCTTACGGATCCGCTGGGGCAATCACAAATACTCCCTTATCTGGAGGGGCTGTCGCGATGCGGCATAACAATAATAAGTTTTGAGAAGAAGGACCGATTTGAAGGAGAGAAAGCTCATGTTCAGGAATTCTGCAGGATGCATAACCTGAACTGGGTGCCACTGGTCTACCACAAAAGCCCGCCGGTCTTTTCCACGTTATACGATCTGTGGATGCTCAGAAGAAAAGTAAAATCACTGCACCGGAAGCACCCTTTCCGGGTCATTCATTGTCGCAGTTACATCACGGCCCTGGTGGGGCTTTGGATGAAGCGAACGTACAACGTGAAGTTCATTTTCGACATGCGTGGATTTTGGGCCGATGAGCGGGTGGAGGGAGGTTTATGGAATTTAAGAAATCCGGTTTATCGGCTGATTTATTCTTTTTTCAAGAAGAAGGAACAACAGTTTCTACGGGAAGCCGATGCGATCATTTTATTGACTGAAAATGCAAAGCAGGAAATCCTTCGTTGGAACCTGAACTCAACCCTCCACGTCATACCGTGTTGCGTGGACCTGGATCATTTTGATCCCGCCCGGACGACGCACCTTCAGCAAGAGGCCTTGCGAAATGAGTTGGGTGTGAAGCCGGGCGAATTTGTGTTATTGTACCTCGGTTCGTTGGGCACCTGGTATTTGGTAAAAGAAATGCTCGATTTTTTTACTCAAGTAAAGGAAGTCAGACCGGATGCAAAGTTTTTGTTGGTAACCCACGATTCTTTGGATGTTCGTGGTCACCCTTATGCTCAGGATATCCTCCTTCGGTCATCGACGCGGGCAACAGTTCCTCTTTTTATCAGCCTGTCAAATGCCTCCGTTATTTTTATAAAACCTGTTTTCTCAAAGAAAGCGTCCTCTGCCACGAAAATGGCGGAAGTATTGGCAATGGGTATTCCGGTGGTGACCAACTCAGGATGGGGGGACATCGACCTTTTTCAACATACGCTTCCGGGTCTGGTTACCGTAGCCACTCCGGAAGATTATCCAAAGGCGGTGACGATGCTACTTCAGATGAGGAATCATAGTGAAATCAGAATAGGAGCGTCTGCCCGATTTTCACTCGTACAGGGTGTGGCGTTGTACAACGCTGTTTATCAGGATTTGACGTAAGGATTTTTTTCAAGGACAGTGACTTCGAATTGATTTAGATTGAGCAGATCCAGACACCCGGCCGAAGGAAGCTTCTTAAAAATGATCGTCACAAACAAACCATACCGTTCGGGCCTGTGAGAGCACATTTTATCAAGCTTCTCGATGTGGTTCTTTACCTGCTGGAAAAGGGGACCGTTGTCCGATACATCTTCGTATTCGACGCCTTCGAGATAAAGATCATTCATCCCTTTTGTAGCCATGGCATCGAGGTTCAGCCCCAGCGACACTTTTTCAATTTCACGTCGTGAGACAGCGTACACATAATTTCCTAAGGCTTCATACCGATGCTGAACGGTAGCATTTTGCCTGCCGATTTTCTTCTTTAGCCATTGCTTCAGGGAAAATAGAAACCAATAAGCAGAGGATGGAACTCCTGTACGATACGGTTCAAGGACCGCCTGATCATTCGGCTCGATGAGGATCACGCCTGTATCGGCCACCCTGAGCATCTCATAAAGGGCAAGCATGGGTCTTGGAAAATGATGATAGGATTCCTTGCAAAGCACAAAGTCAAATTGTCGATCCGGGAAGGAAAGGTTCTCCGCATTTTCAACTTTATAATCAGTAATAAA
>DATHFS010000714.1:0-6153 GCA_035317975.1 Cyclobacteriaceae bacterium
GCTGGCCCACGACTGCAGGTGAACCATCTTTATTTTTCGCACCGGCATCAACATTTGCCTGAGTCCATTTTGGAATGGATAAGGGATTGTTGCTGATCCAGGCTTGCTTGTAGGTTTGATCAAACCGATCGTCGTTATCCCTGTTTGCTCCCCAAAGATTCAGCAGGTAAGGGGTAGGCCGGAAGCGTTTAAAGGGACGGCCATTGGCGATATCCCGGATCATTCCAGGCTGAATGTCATACTCCATCAGAAAAAAGAGGTGACCACGGTTTCCTTCACCGGGTGGTGCGTCAGGGCCTCCGTTCAGGAGAGCATTGGTAGAATTTTGTACGGCAAAAATGATTTCCTTGTTCCGTTGATTATCCTGGTCCCACAACTTGCCCATATCACTGGTCAGACTGAACCCATAGTTATTGATGACATTTCCAAAATAAGTCTCCGCCCTGGAAAAATCATCCGGTTTGGCATAGGTCTGATAGCCTCTTGTCAACAACGCCAACCCTAATAAATGTTCTGCGGCCGCTTTGGTTGCTCTGCCGTAGTCGCTTTGTGTGTTGGGTAAATTAGCGATGGCAAATTCAAGGTCGGGGACAATGCCTTTTTCATAAACATCGGCTTGCGAGGACTTAACGGCCGCAACTTGCGCCCCGATTGTTTCTTCCAACGAAAGTGGCACGTCACCCCATTGCCGAACCAGGTTAAAATAATAAAGAGCGCGTAAAAAACGAACTTCGGCAAGACGCAAGGTCAGGTTCGCAGGGCTGATGTCCTTTACATTTTGTGATCGGTTGATGACGGCGTTAGCCTGGTTAATACCGCGATACAAATATTGCCACATCTCCCGGTTCACATCACTGGCGGAATTTAACGTGTTGTCGTAGTAGTTGAATCCTTTGAAGTTACCGTCCGAACCATTGGTATACGTATCCGTTCCAAATACCGTCAGCGTATAGGCTCGTTCGTTACTGTAAACATATTTCAAATAATAATACGTAGCATCCACAGCGTCATCCAATCCCGCCGCAGTCGTATAATATCCGGCACCGGAAACATCGGAAACCAATTTCTCCTCAAGAAATTTATCGCAAGACGGAATAGCAAAGGCCACGATGGCCATCACTATAAAGTTTGATATTGTTTTCATGTTGTTAGTCTTAAAAGCTTAGAAGGTCAGATTAATACCACCCAAAAAAAGTTTATTGGAAGGCACGGTGCCGGCTCCAATCGAACCGACATTTTCAGGATCAAAGGTCTTGTAACGTGACCATGCCAGTGGATTCTGGGCGGAAACATACACCCTGAAATTAGAAAGCCCCAGCTTATTGATGATGCTGTTCGGGAAATTATAGCCCAGGGTAATGGTCCTTACTTTGACAAATCCTCCGTCCTTATAGCGCAACGTTGAAACAAAGGCGGGATTTTCCTGGTTTTTGTTCGGCCGTGGATAATCATTGCTTGGGTTATCGAAAGTCCAGTAGTCCACCTTCAGGTTGTTGTACCGGGCTTGCATGGTAGCCTGATCGGCGTGGAACGCGCTGTTCAGCGTATAGCCAAGGCGGTAATACAGGAAAAACGAAAAATCAAATCCTTTATAAGACACCCTGTTGTTTATTCCACCGTACGCAGAGGGAATATCGTTGCCAAGGATGACCCGGTCTTTTGGAGTGATTACGCCATCCCCATCCGTATCCTGAAGCTTGATCTCGCCGGGATACGCACCCATCATCGTCTTGGCCTGGTCTACTTCATTCTTTTGCCAAATGCCTGTCTTTTTATAGTCATAGAATACGCGTATGGGTTGTCCGATGAACCAGGCGTTACCCGGATCGTCTGTCTTATTTCCGTTTGCGTCGCGCTGTGCCAGGTCCACGATCTCTTCTTTAAAATGCGCAACATTCAAATCAACATCCCATTTAAATCCACGGACAGACCGGATAATATTGGCATTGATTGTAACTTCAAAACCGGTCGTGCGCGTTGCTCCGATGTTGGACAGGATAAGGTCATATCCCGTATTCGGTGGCAGATTGCGTTTTAACAGGAGGTCCGTTGTATTGGTTTGATAGAAATCAAGGGTGCCGCTCAGCCTTCCGTCGAACAATCCAAAGTCCAGGCCGATATCCATGGTGGCGGATTTTTCCCACCCGAGGTTTGGATTAGGGATTTCCGAAAGGCCGAACCCGGCCGCATTTGCCTCATCCCATGAATACACTGTTTTTGATAAAACACCTTGTGTCTTATAGGGATCTATAGACGTGTTGCCCACTACACCATACGACGCCCGCAGTTTCAGATCGGTCACGACTTTCTGCCCCGACATAAATGTCTCGTTGCTGATTCTCCATCCTGCGGATAGTCCCGGAAAATTGGTCCATTTATGACCGGGTGCCAGTCGTGAAGAACCGTCGGCCCTCAGGGTAGCCTGGAATAAGTATTTTCCAAGGTAGGAATAGGTAAAACGCCCCATGAAAGAGGCGAGGGACCAATGTTCATAGCGGCTTCTGACAGCGTTGACCGTAGTGGCTGAGGTAAGGTTGTACCATTTCTGTGATTCATAAGGAAGACCGGATACGGAAGTAGATTGGTTTTCAAAATTATTTTCCTGAATACTTTGCAGAAAGGTAAAATCAAAATTGTGGCTGGCATGGATCACCTTATTGTACGTAAGAAGATTTTCAATGGTATAGCCAAGGTTTGCCTCGTTTTGGTACTGGGCACCCGGGTCTCCATTTCTTCTTGGGTTCGTAAACCGGCCCTCAAAGATACCCCTGGTATTGTATCGCAAATCCGTTCCCACCAACAACTTATACTTAAGGCCTTTGATAATTCCGGCCTCCAGGTAAAAAGAGGAAAAAATCCGGTCGACCTTTTCTTCATCAATTCGCTTGCCCGGAACCAATTCACTTAATGGGTTTGAGCGAATGCCATCCGAGATCGGTAAGAAAATAATTGCTCCTGCTGCATCATACGGCAACCCAAGAGGAGTCTGATTCACTGCCTCCGACAGGACACTATTCGAGCCATTATTTCGTATCGAGTGAGTCAACTGGTTAGACATTCCCACTTTGAAACGTTTGCTAATCTGGTGATCCAGATTAATGCGTGCCGTAATTTTCGTAAAGTCCATGCCATCGATGGTACCTCCCTGCTTGAAATAGCCTAATGACATATTGAACTGAGTCTTTTCATTTCCGCCATTCGCACTCACCTGGTGATTGACCTGGCTTCCATTGTGAAAAATTAATTTTTGCCAATCGGTTGAAAGGCCGTTGGTGACCGAGTTGAGTTCCACCGGGTCAATAAAAACAATGTTGTCGGCCGGAATGGTCCCCTCCCAGGCCGTTCTCCCCGAAACACCTAAAGGACTCAGCCGGCTGGCCTCCCTTTTTAAGTTTGCGAACTCTTCACCGTTCATCATGGGAAGCGTTTTAAAGGCTTGCGTCACTCCATAATACCCCGTATAGGACACGGAGGTTTTGCCTGTTTTTCCACGCTTGGTAGTGATCAGCACAACTCCGTTCGCTCCCCTTGATCCGTAAATAGCCGTTGCTGCGGCATCCTTCAATACCTCGATGGACTGGATATCTGCCGGGTTGAAATCATTTAGCGGATTACTCCCGGAAGTAGTGGCCGTTCCAGGGGGCAAATTCCTGCCAGAATTTTCGGAATCGGTCAGAACACTCGTGCCTGACGTCATCGGGACACCATCAATAACAAACAAAGGATCATTAGATGCATTGATGGATCTGCGGCCGCGAATCGTTATTGCCGGAGAAGTACCCGGTCGGCCGCTTGACTGAAGGACATCCACCCCGGCGATCTGCCCTTTCATTCCTTCCAATGTATTGGTATTCGCTATTTTGGAAATAGCCTCCGCATTGATGGATGAAATGGAAGCGGTGATATCGCGCTTTTCCTGTGTACCATAGCCCACTACCACTACCTCGGATAAGGCAATGACATCAAACTCCAGGGTAATGTTGATTACCGACTGTGATCCCACCGTTACCTCCTTTGTGGTAAAGCCTATGGCGCTAAAGACCAATACGGACTCAGGGGAGGGCACATTGATTGAATAATTGCCATCGCTGTCACTTACTGTACCCAATGTGGTACCTTTTACTATAATATTTACTCCCGGCAATCCCAGTCCGTTATCAGAAGAAGTTACTTTGCCGCTAACGGCCGTTTCAACAGCATCGGATTTACGATCCGTAGCCCATAAAGGGCCGCTGCATAGGACTGCCAGCCATAATCCCATCGGAATACACCGAGGGATCCGTTTGAGGTGCGATAAAATTTTGTGCATAGAGGGTTAGGTTTGGGTTTCATAATGAGATTACGGGTAAGGATTTTGATCATCTCCTTACCTTATTCTACCTAGGTTTAGGCCCCATCCCTTCAATGCCGCAGGGGCATAGTATATCAGAAGACGCATTACCTCATTGTATACCCTGACAATTATTATTGATTTTAGCCACTTTATTTGTAATGGAATCACTGCCTCCAAAGCCCCCGGAGACGAAAAAAGGGACCACCCTTTTATTTCAGGATGATCCCTTGTTTGAATTTTAACAATCTCATTTACTATTCCTTCTGGCTATCGGTTTCGAATTGTTCCATTTTATGGATGATTCACTCTGTTTAACCGTAAATTTCTTAAAAATGATATCCACCGCTTTTATTGCCTTCTTGTGTAAATCAGTCGGATCATTGACCGCATCTGAAATGGATCCCCTCCAGATCAATTGATTGGATTTTGCATCAATGGCATCGATGATTAATGTTCCTTCGGTGTAATCATCGATTCTACTATACCCACTCCAATAACCAAAAGGATAGGCATAGCCATAGGGGTAAAACCGCCAGCCCCACCCTCCATACATCATCGGGTAATAACTGTTCGTAGCGCTTCGCTTTTTTTCAGTGTACGTGTGATAGGCTATCAGCATATCGGGTTTGGTCAGCTCTTCCTGTATCCCTCTTTTCTCCAGTTGCATGGCAATTTCCGCATGAATGGAGTTGTCAAGCAATGTGCTGTGGTAAAGAGGGTTCGGTCCGGTGTTGTCCTCTCCATCGATAAATTTAAACGTGCGATACCGGTTCAGGTTTGCACCGGGATCTGCATCGGTGCTTACCCTTGATACACTGCAGCTACTCAACCCTAGTGCAAGGCCCAGTAGCACAATAGGAATGAATTGTTGACTACGCATACCTACCTCCTTTTTTTATGGGTTTTAAAATTTTAATTATTTGTTTTCAAAACATCACTTCCAAATAGTATACCGATGGGCTTTAATTTGCGTGTCAAAAGCAAAAATGTCATTTTACATAAATTATCAGGGTTCCAAAATGACAGTACGCGTAAAAATTGTCAGTATGCGGAGACTGGCTTTCAGGACATACTTCTTTGCCATGTTCACCGCCGAATTAAACCCAGGCAAATAGAAGGGTCGGGTCACTATAAAAGAGGAAGGGTCAGCGAACAACCCAATTGTCTGAACCGTGTGACTATACTTATATATTTTATTTGAAAAAAATCATGGCCATCAATCAAATCACAGGAATCACAGTTCAGACAATTTTCGGAAAACGAACGCCACTGATGTGTTCACACAGGGCAAGAAATTTCTCCTGCACATTAACATCGCCGGCCTGAAGTAAGTACTGTTTCTGCTTCTGGTGGTAAAAATAGCGGCCGCTTATTTTGGCTTGTTTATCATTACTGACAGCGAGCCAGGCTTGTGTCTGGAAACCTTTTTCCAGGTTGTCGGATGCACCGGGGCCGCCCATTTTTGTCGGGACCCAGCCGGGATCGACTGCATTCGCATACACCTCTGGCCATTTGCGCGCTATGGCCATACACAGTATTACGTCATGCAGCTTGGTATCGGAATAGGTATAGCCACTCCGGGTGCTTGTACCGGTGTTCAGGTTCTTCAGGCCCGGATCACCCTGGAAATGCATACCCGAACTGATGTAGATAAGGCGCTTAGGCTTTTGAATCAGGCACGTTAGAATATACGGCGCCAGGGTATTTACAGTAAACATCATCTGTTGAGCGTCCCTGGTACCCGTGCGGCTTAACGCCTTGTCGTAGACCCCTGCATTATGTATAACTGCGTCGAAGCCGCCTAGTGCGTTAACTTCTGC
>DATHFS010000715.1:0-3884 GCA_035317975.1 Cyclobacteriaceae bacterium
GCGGTCAGGAAATAGGAATCGCATTGAAGATATTTAAAGATGATATTATCCGCTTTTGTCTTTCCAGGCCAGGCATCGTCATCCAATACCATGCCGTCAACTATTTCCATTGGATTAGCATCGGCTTGTGCGACGGACAGGATGAGGGGATTTTGGAGTGCTTCCCTTCTGAAGCCTTCAGCCGTTTTTCGGATTCCCTCGGTGCTCATGACGTAAAAGGTGTTTTTCTTGTCGAACCCCAGGTTTTTGTTGCGCATGTAGTCGAGTTGCTGATGAACGACTATGGCACAGATGATCAGGATAACCGATAGACTGAATTGAAATACGACCAGGGCCTTACGAACACCGGCTCCTCTCAAATCTGAGAACTTGCCTTTCAAAACCTGTATCGCCTGTAAGGAGGAAAGGAAGAAAGCAGGATAACTGCCCGCAACGATGCCGGTGAACAGAGTTATCGCAACCAGGCTTCCGCAAATGATCGGATTTTCATAATCCATGACTATTTTCCTGCCCGTAAGCTCATTGAAATAAGGCCGGAGTAAATGAACGATCAACAGGCCAAAGAAAAGGGAAATGAAAGAAATCAAAATCGACTCGCCAATGAATTGCCGGACGAGTGATTGCCGCCCGGCGCCAACGACTTTTCGCACGCCTACTTCCCTGGAACGGCTTATCGACCGGGCCGTAGCCAGGTTCATGAAATTCACACAGGCAATCAAGAGAATAAAGATTGCAACGATGCTGAACCCTTTTACGTAGGTGATTCTTCCGCCTTCCTGCTTGCCATTCTTAAAATTGTTGTGAAGCCTCCAGTCGGCGAGTGGAAATTGAAAGAGTTCTACATTGGAATCCCAGCGGGGCCATATTTTTGGCTTGGTAAACGTATCGTTGATCTTCTTATTGACTGTTTCTGTGTTTGCGTCTGCTTGCAGCTTAACATAACTGCTACCGCCCGTCCAGGCGCCCCATTCCTCATTGTAGGGGTCCCTCTTGGCGTATATCGTGTAAGGGAGAATAAATTCAAATCGAAGACTTGAGTTTTCAGGCAGGTCGCGAAAGACCGCTGTCACTTTTACATCCAAGCTATTGTCCAGGCGGATTATTTTTCCGATGGCATCCTGACCTTTAAAATAGTTTCCCGCTAATTTTTCTGAAATAGCGATCGAGTTATTGTCGCGAAACGGATTCAAGTGGTCCCCTTCTAGGATCGTAATTGTAAAGAGTTTAAATATAGTTGACTCAGCATAGATGCCTTCTTGATAGATAGATTTGCCCTCATAATTGAAAAGGACCCGTCCTCCCAGGGAAGTTAGCCGGCAGGACTCTTCTACCTCGGGCAACTCTTTCAACGCTGCCGCAAGAGGCCCCGGTGTATTATCATAGGTCGTTGTTCCGGCTGGGAAAGAGTGATTGCCCATGATCTGGAATATCCGGGAGTGATCCTTGTGAAAGGTATCAAAAGACGTTTCATCCACCACCCAAAGAAGAATTAAAATGGAGCATGCCAATCCTGCCGCCAACCCGGCAATGTTGATAAACGAATAGGAAGCATTCTTCCATGTAGTCCGGACAAAGATTTTGAAGAAGTGCTGAAGCATGTCGAGTTGGTTTGGTGGGATGGTAAGTTTATTTCTTAAAATGATCCCGGGTCTTAAAAACTTGATCACATTCCATACAAACATTCTTCGGGCTATTCTCTTCCCAACGTCGGCTATATCACTCTCAAACTGTTCTATTACGTCTCCTTCGATAGTTTCATGCAAGTCCGGCGGAGAGAACCAGCCGAGCAGTCGCAAGCCGAGGTGGGGAGGTTTGTTTTCACTCATACTTTAATGTATCGATCGGATTGGTCGCCGCAGTCCTCACAGTTTGAGCGCTGATGGTCAGCAACGCAATAGCTAACACAAGAAACACAGGTGTAATGAAAAGCCAGACTCCTACCTCCATGTGAAAAGCATAACCGGTCAGCCACCGTTGAATCGCGAAGTAGGAAAGAGGGAATGCAATACAACAGGCCAAACTTACGGGTAACAAGAATTCCTTTGTCAACAGCGCGATGAGATTCAGAACAGGAGCCCCAAGGACTTTTCGGATACCAATCTCTTTGGTCCGCTGTTTTGTGGCGAACGATGATAAACCAAACAACCCCAGACAAGAAACCAGTATCGCCAGTCCGCAGAAGACATTAAACAGGTGGATCAATTGCAAATCCTCCGAATACTGCTTTGCATAAAAATCCTCCAGCAGGAAATAATCAAATGGGTTGTCGGCGAAAAATGTATCCCAACTCTTATGAATAATTAAAATAGTATGAGCAAAATTCTCAGCATTTACCGATTGTCCAAGTTTCAATGAAAGGCTCGGCCCCCTATTTACCGTGAATAGGGTGGGCTGAACGACACGTTTGAAGGACTCCTGATGATAATCAGCGACTACACCAACAACGATGCATTTATTTTCGCCCCAATAGAGAATTGTACCAACAGCGTCCTTTGGGCTGTCAAAGCTCAGCTGCCTGGCTGCCTTTTCATTGAGAATGACGCTTTCTAATTTACTTCCAAAACTGCCTTTGGGAAAATCCGTAGGCTGGAAATCTCTGCCGGCCATAAGATTGAGTTTGTATCCGGTAATGAAATCGGCATCGATGACATGTATTGCAAAATTGCGACCCGTTACTGACTTATCAACTTCTTTTCTGATATCTCCAACCCACCCAATTTTTTGGCCGGGAACATCGGTCGACGTGGTCACCGAGGTAACCAATGAGAGGGTCTGCAATTGCTTTTTAAAACCCAATAATCTGGTCATGTAGGAGGAGTCGACATTGGCCGGTGCTTCGATGACGAGGGTATTGGTAATGTCAATCCCAAGTTTCTGTTGCTGCATAAACTCAAATTGGTTTTGAACGGCAAATACTCCCGTCAGCAAACCGATGGCGCAAATAAATTGGAATACAACCAATCCCTTTCTCAGAACAAGTCCTTTTCGCGATCCGGAAAATCTGCCCTTCAATACGAGTATTGGATTGAAAGAGGATATGATTCGTGCCGGATAATAGCCGGACATAAAAATTCCAGCACTGAAAATCGCCAGGACAATCCATTCAGGCTTGTTCAGGTGAAATTCCGATAAAGGGGAAAATGCCGGAAGGCCAACCATTTTGTAAAAAGCAGGCGAAATTGTGATCAGGATCATCCATGCAAAAATAATGCTGATGAAATGGATCATCGTCGATTCGGTAAGAAACTGCGTGATCAATTGAGAACGAGGCGCTCCTGATATTTTGCGAATGCCAACTTCCTTAGCGCGTTCGAGGGCGCGTGAGGTTGACAGGTTGATGTAATTGATCCAGGCAATGAAAAGGATAAAGGCAGCGATCGTCAAAAGAAAATAAATTACGCTCTCGTTCCCACCTGGCTTAGGCTCATCCCGCAAATCGTTGGAGAAGTGAATATCTTTTACGGATTGAAGGGCAATTGATGTGTTGGCAGCTGAATTCCCAACGTATTTTGTAACCAGGGAGGGAAGCTTTGTCTCCAGTCTTGCCGGGTCCGATCCCGGAGCCAGCAAAACGTATGTGTATGAATCGAACTTTTCCTTATGCGGAAGATGATCTAGCGAACTCAGCGACAACAGAATACTCACATCCAGGTGCGAATCTTTTGGTAAATCACGCATTACTCCTGTAACAACGCAGTCATGATCATCAAAACTTCCTTTCAACCGAAGTATTTTTCCGATTGCAGTATCATTACCAAAATACCGCTTGGCACTGGATTCATTGAGTACGATGGAATACGGATTTTGAAGTGCCGTAGCAGGGTCACCTTCCTTCAACGGGAATGAAAATACCTTGAAAAATGAAGCATCCCCATAATAAAGAG
>DATHFS010000716.1:0-3081 GCA_035317975.1 Cyclobacteriaceae bacterium
GGCAGACGCTGGTGGGGTATGACTACACCCCGGGTGAACTGTATTTTCTTTTCCGCCAGACCGATTCGGATTTCAATGATCTGTTTCTCCTCCGGATCTACCTGTTTAGCCATACCATTCAGCAATTCAAGATCACTCCAAAACTCGATTTCAAGCTCACCCACTTCATTGTTGCGGGCAACAGCGCTATCTTCGGTGGGTATGTCACCCGGCAGCCGGCCGTTCTCCTCTATGAAATGGCTTCCGATCGCCTGAAGGTTATTCCGGGGTTCTTTGTAGACAACACTGAACTGCTCGACCTGAAGGCCAATGGCAACGCAACATTTAACGCCTTGCTGATTGAGCGGGGGAGGCGCGAAAAAAAATTGCTGCTGCTCAAAACGTTTGATGAGTCCGGTTCGCTCTTGCTGGAGGATGACATTGAGGTAGAGGATGATCGGACCATCCTGGCCGGCACCACCAGCACATTGAAACACGATGAATTGCTGCTGGCGGGGGTCTGGGGCCAGGGCGCCGGCGCGAGCAAGCAGGCCTCCGGCATATTTTCCGTATTGGTCGATCCGTTCAACAAGCAACCCATTCATTACATGGATTTTGGCGAGCTGGAACATTTTCTTGACTATTTGCCTCCGAGGCGGGTAATGAAAATGAAAAACAAAGCGGAGCGGAGAAGACGGGCAAACAAGCCGCCCCTTTTCCGGGTTAATGTGCATGTCGTAAAGATGGAAGAATCGTCCAAAGGATTTGCGCTTTTGTGTGAAGTATATGCTCCTTCCGTAAGCACCAATTACCCCTACTATAATAATGCGTACAATCCTTATAATTCCCCACTCTACAATCCATACTATTACGGCGGATACAGTCCCTACGCGTATAATCCGATGATGATGAATCGGTATTACAACTCGCCTTACAGTCCCTACGGAAGTGCCAGAAATTCCGACGTTACTATTCTGAATTCTTCTTTGATCATGTTTGACCGTTTGGGGAAACGAAAGGAGGATTTTGGATTTAAGTTAAATGACGTGAAACTACCCTCGCTGGAGCAAGTCTCCGATTTCTACGCATCGCAGAAATTGGTTCAGTTTTATAAAAAAGAAAGGGACGTCTTTTTGGCTTTCAACTGGGAGGACGGAAATCCGGCCGAGGAAGATACCGTAAAAATCGCGCTAAAATCAGAATTGGACGTTGTCCGCAATGAATCCGACGACCAGGGGGGGATCCGGTATTGGTTTGGCCCCTATGGCTATGCGTGGGGGTATGAAACGATCAAGAACAAAGTGGAACAATCCGCCGATCCCGTCAGGTATGTTTATTACATCAACAAGGTCAGGTTGGATTAGGGCGCGTCCGGGGTCCGCTCCGCTTTGCCTCCTTTTCTATTTTTTTTTATCCGCCCCGCTTTGTCCGGGGCAGGTGATTCAATCTGCGCACTTCGAACTTCCGCTCGCAGAAAGGGAAAATGTAAACTTTAAAGTGATTTCGGCCGGGGAAAAAGGCATTGTTCTTTACCGGAACGCAATCGCCCGTGACAATCAACCGGGAATAGAAATTATCCGCCTCGATACAGCGTTGAAGTCCCAGTGGAAAGGATTTATACCGATCGACGGGAACATGTTGGTTGAGCGTGCCAGCCTTTCGCCGGACAACGTTTACCTGCTTCTGCGGGATCCCTTCCGCCGCATCGGAAACTTTCAGGTCATCGCCGTGAGCTGGAGTAAACAACAATATACCGCGTACAAGATTAGCAACGCAATCCCTTTTACCCCGGTAGAATTTGTGGTGACGGGGACGGCCGTGCTGATCGGAGGATACTTTAACTATCGGCCGCTGGTGTTACACTATAGCTTGACTACACAGCAAGCAAGAATTTTGCCCGGGTTCCTCAATGAGCCTGGTGATCTCATTCAACTAAAGGTGTATGAAAATGGAGCGGCCGACGTCATTACCGGGGCCAAAAGTATCGAAGGGCGAAAGTGCCTCTGGATACGCAATTACGACGTTGAGGGAAATCTCAATAAAACCATCATCGTGAGTCCGGGTCCCGGCAAACACTTACTCTTTGGCCAATCTGTAAAAATGCCGGATGATGAGCAGGTGGTCGCAGGCGTTTATGGTCGCCATTTGGAATTGTCCAGGGGCGTGTTTGTTGCCCACATCGATCCGTACGGAGAATACCAGGTCAACTACTATAATTTCGGTGACTTGAAGCATTTTTTCAACTATATGAAAGCAAAGCGGGAGAAAAGAGTGACAGAGCGAATTGAAAGGAGAAAAATACAAGGAAAAAAAATAAAGTTTGATTACCGCTTCCTGGTCCATGGGCTCATTCCTTACCAGGATCAATACCTGCTGATCGGGGAAGCCTTTTATCCAACCTACAGTTACCGGGGTGATGCGTATTCACGGACGGTTGTCTTTACCGGGTACCAGTACACACACGCCGTAGTAATGGGACTATCCAAAAGCGGAAAATTACTCTGGGATAACAGTTTTGCAATCAGCGACCTCAGGAGTTTTGAGCTGAAGGAATTTGTAAAGACCTATCCCCTGGATAACAATATTATCCTGTTGTATATGTTTAAAAACAGGATCCGTTCAAAAATTATCAAGGACAACAAGGTATGGGAAGGCAATAGGAACGAGGCGTTGGAACCAAAATCAAAATACAACAAAATGAATAATGACGATATCGACTGGAGTCAACTGGAGTATTGGTATCAGGGAAATTTTTATTCCTATGGCGTCCAGCACGTTAAGGACCTTTCGACAGGAGACGATGGATCGCAAAGAGTCTTTTTTGTTAATAAAGTGTCCTATCGGTAAAGATGGCACCGCACGGAGAAGGTGAATAACACATTTCGGAAATTTCAGGCTATCTTAGCGGCAGCGTATGCAGAAAAAACTCATTCTCGACTCCGACCTGCTCGATATCACGCTCAACCGCCTTTGCCAGCAACTCATTGAAGCCCATGTCGATTTTCGCGAAACCGTCATCCTCGGACTCCAGCCCAGGGGCATCTTTCTGGCGGAGCTCATTCACAAGAAATTAGAACGCACGATCAAGAGCGCCATTCCCTT
>DATHFS010000717.1:0-2591 GCA_035317975.1 Cyclobacteriaceae bacterium
TTAAAATCCTTTTCATAATTGAACTCCCCAAAACTATTCGTCAGGTTGCCTTTGGAGTAGACAGCATAACTGAATTCCTTACTCTTGAAATAATGGCTGAACCGGTTGTCCACCAGCAATTCCGGGTACACATTCCTTGGAATTACCTTTTTCAGCTTGAGATTCAATACCACAAAACCGGCTGCCAACCGATGGCGCGTTACCGGTATGATCACCAGATACTGTTTGGTAGCTTCCGCCGTCGGCGTATTGATAAAGTAAATTCCGGGATAGGCCGTCTTATACTTTTCCCCCTGATAGTTCCTGATCAAGTCAGCAAAACTAACGGACACCTGAGGATGGTATGGCTCACCACTGGTATTGAACAAATAGATATCGATGCCGTAGCGGTTGAAGTAGGTATTCAGATAAAACTGCCGGATCTTTTGCCGGATACTGTTCTTCGATAGAAACGGGCTAAAAAAGATGGATTGGATGAACGGATCGTTGGCGATCTTATGTGAACTTTCGTTCAATAGAAATTCCCCCAAAACATCCTGGTCCACCAAAAACTTATTGCCGAACCGGAACTGGTCGTTCACTCTCCTTTCTTCATTGAATTTCTTCAAACTTAATGCGCCCTGAAATGCCAGGATAATCGTGACCACCAGAAAGTAAACAAACGTCTTGAATGTAAAACCCTTAAACTGCTGAACAATGTTCCCGACAAAGAGGACAGCAAAATAGAGTAAGCCTATCTCCAGGGTGATCCAATAGCTTTTCTGGGTAGCTAAAAAAAAAGCAAGGAACATCAGCCCCGATGCGCAACCGGCTGTCCAAAAACCCTTCCGGTTTCGCCGTATCAGGAGGAGTGTGATCCTAAAAAAAACATGGATAAACAGGAAGCTGCTGGTACCCCCTGCGAACAGGGACAGCAGTGCCACCCACCGGATGCTATCGAACGAAACGGAATCGGTGATCTCCAGGGAAATGGAGGAGTTGTGGTAAATAATTTCAACGAATAAATACGGATACAGGAGCGATAAAAAGCAAATAAAAAGGCATACCGTACACGTCACCAGTTTATAAAAAGGAGGTGCGGCGATGAGTTGCCTGACGACCTTCCAGTGCGGGTAAGTCAGGAAAAGGTACAGGCAGAGCACCAGGACGACCAGGGCATTCAACAACAGATCACCCATCGAGGCGTTGAAACTGGAGGACGCGAACCGATGCGGATCAAACAAAAGGAAATCGCTGAAGGCGTTTGGAAAATTGAACTTCACCATGGCAATCCGCAACGAGAATAGAGAAACAGCCATTCCCAAAAATGCTACCTCGTATTTTTTTTGTTTGTGCCAATACCCGATAACACCATACGAAAAAAAGAGGGATGCTATAATGGAGAGTGTCACGGAAAGCAGTCCGGGGACATGGGGCGAACTTTCCCCGGCATGCCCCTGCGGATCGCGGATTTTAAAAATGCACTGCCCTTCTTCAGAAAGAACCGGTTCCCCGTCGCCGGACGGCTCAGCGATGCGAAGGGGTGCCTTAAAAATGGAGGGATTCCACCACGGAGAAAGGTAATTATTAACAATGTTGTAATCCTTTTGGAGAGGCAAGACGAAAAGCAGGAACACAGGACCCCGGATCGGCCATTTTCTCAGCAGAAAATCACCTTGCGTCACATGAAGCAGCCTGAGGGTAAAATTGTCTTGCAGGGTTCGGACATCGGGGAGAAAATCGTTGGTTGTCCATTCCAATACCGTCAGGCTGTCCATCAAAAAAAACGAATCTTCTATGGATTGCCAGGAAGGATTTTCGCTGGGTTTGATTAGAAAGACGGCCGCTTCCTTTTCTACCCTGGCCAATTCCTGTTGAACCGATCTGGAAATTCCGTGTGCTATTTCCTTCTCAGATAATGGATTGTCGAAATAGGCACCCGACAGTAATCCGAGGATTAAAAAAAACAGCGAGAGGAACAGGGGAACGAGTTGGTTCGGTTTTAACATTCGAGATTGGTCAATCTCTAAAATTAAGAAAATCTTCAGTCTTACAGTGTCCGGGCCAAATGCGTTTCACGCAAAGCGCGCAAAGGAAAACGCAAAGTTCGCAAAGGGAAGGAATAAAAGGACTTTGCGCCCTTAGCGTGCCTAACTTTGCGTTCTTTGCGTGAACCTTTACGGTTTATAGTGATACCCGCCAAACCAATACAAGAATAACACCCTGGAATAGCGAAAGGAGAATGGGGTAAATAGAATGGTGGCAACGGTGATGCTACTAATATACACCGTGTCGGAAGGATTAAAAAGAAAATAAAGCGTGAGTCCGACAAACACAAAGAGCCCGACCGTTAAGGCATAGCTCACAAACATCGCTCCAAAATAGAATCCGGGCTCAGGTGAAAAAGAAACGCCGCAGTGAGGACAATTGTCGTTCATGGCGCTGAACTTCAAAATCTTCCGGATCGGGTACTTGAACATGTCTCCTTCCCGACAGTGAGGACATTTACCGTAAAACTGAGCCTTGAGCAAACTCCTTTCGGGCATTGTTTTTACTGGTTCGATACCAAAGATAGGCGATTAGGGCCACGAAGGTGTAGGGTGCCAAAAAGA
>DATHFS010000718.1:0-2257 GCA_035317975.1 Cyclobacteriaceae bacterium
CGATGTAAATCGACTTATTTAAGTCCATCCAGATTCCCTTGGTGCCCTGTACCCGGAAGCCGAGCGAGTAAGGCCGTGGAAGGTTCGTGTCGTGTTGAAGCAATACGGTTTCGTCGTTGGCCGTACGGATCATCGTTGTCACTACATCACCAAGTTTGAAATTGATTTTTGCATTCGGATGATTTTCACCTCCGATCTTGACCACATAATCATGCAAGCCTCGCGACTTTGTAGAATACGAAACGAGTTCGGTAAATCGGTTCCCGCGATTGATATTCAGCATCATCGCTACTGGTCCGACGCCATGCGTAGGGTAGAGGTCGCCGTTGCGACTGATCGAATGGTGTGTCCGCCATTGTGCTTCTGAAAATCCCTTTTCGCCAAATTCGGCTCCGATTCCGGGATTGGTCTTGCCATCGTTGAATTTTATAGTGCGAAGGTCGTGTTGATATCCGCCTTGCAGATGAACCAGTTCTCCGAAGATCCCCTGCCTTACCATGTTCATCACCGCCATGACATCGCGCCGGTAGCAAACGTTTTCCAGCATCATCAACGGCATGCCGGTGCGCTCGCTTGTTTGGACCAACTCCGTACATTCTTCGATGGTCGCCCCGGTCATCACTTCACAGCCAACGTATTTTTGAGCATTCATGGCATCCAGGCACATCCTGGCATGCCATTCCCACGGGGTGGCGATGATCACGGCGTCGATATCCTTCCGTTCCAATAATTTCTTATAACCATAAGGGCCCTCCAGAATGACCTGAGGCTTGGGCTTTCCTGCTTTACGCACGACTTCCAGTGCCAGGTCGGTCATTCGCTGCTGAACATCGCACAGGGCGACCACTTCCACATCGGTTCTGCCCAGGGCAAGTTCCAGATGACCTTGCCCGCGAAAACCAACGCCGATGAAGCCCAGCCTTACTTTGGCGTCAGCTTCTTTTGGAAAGGCAACGTGCGATGGAAGAATGGTTAACCCGGCTGCAGCCAGGGATGCCGTTTTGATAAAATCTCTGCGGGTGGGAGAAATTGTTTTCATAAGAGTGTTGTTTGGGTATTCGGACCTAAAACTAGTGTTTTTTAGCCCATAGTTTATAGTCCTAAATTCCCAATCTTGAGTTGGGGACAACAAGTGACTCAAAGATCATCTACTCAAGCCTAGGGACCAGGGACTCAGGACTACAGATCCAGCATCAGCCATTCATACAAGGTGATCATCGATTGGATATCCTTTTTGTGGACCTTCTCATTGGGTGTGTGCGCGTGTTGTTCGGGGGCGCCGACAAAACACCAGTCAAAAGGATAGGGAGTCCGTTGTAACTCTCCGCCGTCGCTGGAACCCATTCCCTCCACCTCCAATTGATAACCGGCCTTGTGTTTTTTAGCAATGGCGATGATGGTGTCGACAAACTTTCTTCTTGGAATGTTTCGATCACGGAGGGAAATGACCACTCCCAGGCCGTGCTCAACGCCATCGGAGGTCCACGTGATATCAGAGATCAATGCCTGCCGTACGCCCCATTTTTTGTAGAGGTAGCCAGCGAGGTAGGGGACAGACCCGCCTCCGTGTTCTTCCCAACAGCTGAAAATAATTACGCCGTCTTTAAGTGTTTCAGCCACTTTCAGCGCATTATAAATCCCGAGCCGGTTATCCAGGTAGGCTGATTCGATGTAGTCTTTTGATTCACGGAAGTTTACTTTGTAAGTCAATGATGTACCGCGGTCAATGGCTCTTCCGAATTTGTAAAAGGCATGATCTTCTTTGTCAAATTCCAATTCGCACTCGATCGGGCCCAGGCTATCTTCTCCCACCAGGTGGGTTCCCATTTCTGCATCGGGGCTTCCAATAGTAAGGAGCTGATTAAAATACCGCACGGTAAATCCCACCGTATCCATATGAGCGAAGATGGCAGTCCGGGGCTTACCAAATTTCAGTATAAGGCAATCCTGAAATTCCTCACCCTCGACGATCTCCGGCTGGACGTTCCATTTTTTCTTTTCTCTTTTGACATAGGCCAGCAGGAATTCCTTCATCGGACCTTCGTGGCCGGAGGGGGCATGTAGTTCACAAAGTTTTTTAAGGAGTTGCATTGTCCAGTGGAGAGGGTAAGGAGTTAGTTTATTCAGATGTTTCCCTGAAAATTTATTTCGGGTTGGTGATCGGTGATCGGTAATCAGTGATCGGTGGATCCGCCTTTATTTAAGACCATGGTCACACTATTAGTAACCTTGCATCCTCCACCGATTACCGATCACC
>DATHFS010000719.1:0-12997 GCA_035317975.1 Cyclobacteriaceae bacterium
TGTACCTGGTCATCTTTTCTTCCGCCTCGCCGCTGGGGCTTTATTTATCGGATTACCTGCTTGCCCATGAATGGATGACTTCGAGGGCCTTCACGTTTTTGTTTGCCCTGGTGAGCGGCAATTTTTTACACATTTCCACCACCATTGTCTTTGAAAGCAGCCTCGATCACAAGTTCAATGGCCGTAAGATGGGTATTGCCATGGCGGCCGCTTCGGTAGCAGTTGTGGCGGAACTTGTGTTTTAATTATCACGATATCAGTTTCAATGGAGTCCATTTACGCCGTGCCTGTCATGTCAAGTATTCTGCGTAAATCTGCGCGATCCGACTACGCCAAGGCTTCGTCGGACAGGTCTGCGGGAAACAATGCCGCGATTCCGCGTGATCTGCGGGAGACCATGCTGCGATTCTGCATGAATCTGCGCGATCCGACTGCGCTGAAGCTTCGTCGGACAGGTCTGCGGGAGACCATGCTGCGATTCTGCGTAAATCTGCGCGATCCGCGGGAAACAATGCCGCGATTCTGCATGAATCTGCTCGATCCGACTACGCCAAGGCTTCGTCGGACAGGTCTGCGGGAGACCATGCCGCGATTCCTCGTAAATCTGCGCGATCTGCGGGAAATTCTTTCGTAATTTGAAGGATGCTTCGTCGACTGTTCACATTGGCTACAAACAAAATTTACAGCCTTCCTGTCATGGTATTGATGCCGCACAGCCGCTGCAACTGCCGTTGTGTGATGTGTGATATATGGAAGTCAAATAACGAAAAGAAAGAACTTTCAACGGAAGTTCTTCAACAGCATATTCAAGCCTTTAAAAGACTTGGCGTCAAACGGGTAGCCTTATCCGGGGGAGAAGCGCTCATGCACGTCAACCTTTGGAATTTTTGCGATCAGCTTCATGCCATTGGAGTCAAAATAAGTTTACTTTCAACGGGCATCCTGTTGGCCCCCCACGCTCATGAAGTGACAACCCACTGCGATGACGTGATCGTGTCGTTGGATGGAAGCCGTGCAGTTCACAATGCCATCAGAAATATTCCTTCTGCCTTTGAAAAATTGGAGCAAGGGGTAAGGGCGCTGAAGCAAATTGATAAAAAATTTCCTGTCACCGGCCGGTGTGTCCTCCAGAAACTGAATTTCAGGGACTTTGCCAATGTAATTCGAACTGCAAAGCAACTGGGTCTTGATCAGATCTCGTTTTTATCCGCCGATGTTTCATCCACAGCATTTAATCATGTTGAGGGATGGCAGGAAGAGAAGGCAGGTGGGATAGCGTTGACGCCGGATGAAACGGATGAATTTGAAATAATTGTCGAGCAGTCTTTTGTTGAATTTAAAGAAGAATATGCCCGCAAATTCATTGCCGAAAGCAGGGACAAAATACAAAGTCTTGTTCAATACTATCGTGCCATTCAGGGTAAGGCCTCGTTTCCTACCCATCGATGCAATGCTCCCTGGGTGTCCGCCGTGCTCGAGTCGAATGGGGATGTTATGCCTTGTTTTTTTCACAAACCCTATGGGAATATTTTCAACGGATCATTTGAAGAAATTATTAACTCGGAACAGGCTGTGTCGTTCCGGAAAAAATTGGATGTGAATAAGAATGAGATTTGTAAAAAATGTGTGTGCTCACTTTATGTTTAACGAACGTTGATTCGACCCGATCGGTTTAATTCTGAAAAGGTAGTTTTTTCCATCCATCAGAACATTCTTTTCCGCTATTTTTTCTAATTCGAATCTGTGCTGGGCGGCGATCGCCGTGATTTTTTTGAGGTCGCACACTTCAGACAGGACCATGATGGTTTGGGTATCGTCGGAAATGAAAGGGACCAAGCCATCAAAAAAACTTACAAAGTAGTCATGGTTTTCTCCACAATACCATGCAAAATCTTCCTCTTTCAGAGGCTGGCGCGGATAGTAGGGAGGGTTGATAAAGATCCAGTCAAATTTCTGACGGGGTAATTCTTTGAAAAGGTCCGATCGGAGGATCGAAAGGGTTGCTTTATTTTTTATGGCATTGTATTGGATATTCCGGATCGCTTCACTGCTGATGTCGGTGGCCGTAACCGATGCGCCCCTCTGCCAGGCAAGCAATGAGATGATTCCAGACCCGGCTCCTAATTCCAATACATTGGAATTTTGCAAGGTCTGCTTCTCTACAAATTGCAAGAGCAGGGTCGTGCTGAAGAAAAAGCCAGGATGAAAAACTCCTGGAAATACCTCAATGGTTAGTTCGCGAAACCGGTACGTCCGCTTTCTGGAAAGATACCTTCTTACAAGCGAGGGAAGGGGCAGGAGGATTTTACGAATGACCCCGTTCATGACTATTCTGCATAAAACCCCTCGATCTCCGGCCGGCGGTAATTGAGCCAGAACTTTTGCAAGGCTTTCAACTCATAAGGAAAGCGAAAGGAATTGGTTTGATACCGCATGTGGGAGAGCCATCGCATCACTTTTTTCTGAACGGGCGTGATCTTAAAATCCGATACGGTGGGAAAGCGCGCGTTGAGTACCGTTTCAAACCCCCGTATTTTGTCGACCATCTCCGGTTGGAGCCACGGGGTAAGGGGATTTTTACGCAAATCAAAATTCAGCCAGGCAGGATCGAGCCATTGGTCGAGGTGTTCGGGAAATTTGAATCCGGATTTTTTCACAGCTTCATACATTTCCGATCCTTCGGTGGCCACCGGACTATAGATATAGATGATGATTTCGGTATCGGGGTTGATTTCTTTTATCTCCTTTATGAAGGCAATGTCCTGATCAATTTGCCGGACAACCTTCTCCGGTGTTTCGGCGGGGAAACCCAATACGAACGAATATTCAGGGATGATGTCAAACTTTTTTAGCCGGGCAGCAAAACGCTTCATTTGCGCTGTCGTTTGCGTTCCGCCCTTATCCATTTTTTTGAGGAGCTCATCGTTGCTGGTCTCGGCGCCAAAGAAAATCATCCGGCACCCGGATTTGCTCATTTGCGCCAGGGATTCATCTTTGTATTTGTCGATGGTGTCGATGCGGCCTTCCCCCCACCAGGAGATTTTTTCATCTTCGACAAGCCTGGAGAATTCAACGGTTCTCTTTTCACTGACAAAGAAATTATTGTCGTGAAACTCCACGGCGTCGACGCCATATTCACTCACGAGATAGCGGATGTCCTTATAGATGAGGGGCGCTGATTTCCCCTTCCAGCGTGCGTTATAGAGCGGCACCACAGCACAAAAGGAACACGTAAACGGACAGCCCATGCTGGAATGGTAAGCCGCGGTTCTGTTGCCCAGAAAGGTTTTGCCGAGGTAACGTTTAATGGGGTAGAGTTCATTTAAGTACGTGTACGGAAGCTGGGGTAAAACATCGGGGTCCGATAGGGGTGCCAACGGTGTTTTTATGATTTGGCTGTCTTTTTTGAAGATCAAATTTTGAATCGATTCAACATTTTCCTTTTTTTCCAGCGCGTCCAGTAACCGGGGAAACGCTTCATCGCCTGGACCGTTTATAATATAGTCCACATACGGCGCCCGGATAACCGATTTATATTGGTTGGAAGCGAAGTACCCGCCCCAAATGATGGTGATGTGAGGATAGCGATCCCTTATTTGCTTTGAAAACGGAATGGCCTGTTTCAATTGTGGCCCCGGCATAACGGTACATCCGAAATAACGAAACTTGCCGGTATCAAGATAAGCTTGAATGGTCGTCCAGGGGTCCTTCTCCAGGTTGCCATCCACCAGTACATAATCCAATTTTCCATGAATGGAGGCCCCCACTTGCAGAATGGAGTTGGGTATACGATGTTTGGAGGTCGCGCTGCGGGGATTGAAAAGAATAACGTTGTTCACGGCATAAAGATAAGATCATAATTACCATTTTTTGTTTAGTAAATTGAAAGTTTGAAAACGATCGTCCGCTCCCGGCCCTGGCTCAAAGAGAAAGCTCCAAAGAAAATACTGGCCATTCGCTACCAGGCGATGGGTGATCTCGTCATTACACTTCCCTATCTACAAAGTCTGAAAAACGCGTTGCCGGCGGTGGAACTCCACCTGTTGACGAGACGCGAAGTAAGGGATATTCCCAGGAACCTTCTTCTCTTTGATAAAGTGATGGCGATTGGAGGAGGACGGAATGCGAAGGTGCAATTCTTTTTATCCCTTTTGTACCTACCATTTCTGTGGCTGCAGCATTACGATGTCGTGTTGGATTTACAAAATCATAAAATAAGCAGGATTTTGCGATGGCTACTTTTTCCACCAAGTTGGAGTGAATTTGACCGGTCGTCACCGGTGAGTGCCGGTGAACGAACGAGATTAACCATCGATGCTGTCCGGTTACCTCCGGTCCGGCTCGTAACGACATTTGATGATCGGAAGAAAACAGATATCACCGGGATAATGAAACGTCAGGGATGGAATGGGGAAAGCGACTGGGTTATTCTCAATCCCGCAGGGGCATTTATTACGCGCAACTGGCCCCTGGAAAACTATGAGCGGTTTGCAGCGTTGTGGCTGGAAAACGTGGACAGCGCCACTTTTTTTGTGATATTGGGATTAAAGTCGATGTCGGAAAAAGCGAGCTTTCTGAAAGTGCGATTAAAGGAAAGAGTTATAGACCTGGCAGGGAAGACAACTCCATTTGAAGCATTCCGAATCATTACCAGGGCAAAATTTGTTTTAACGGAGGATTCCGGCCTGATGCACATGTCCTGGGTACAAGGTGTACCTACCCTGGCGCTTTTTGGCTCAAGCCGGGGGGATTGGTCGGCTCCGCTGGGAGCCTGGTCCCGGTGTCTGGATTCTTCCGACCTTTCATGCCGGTTTTGTATGAAGGAAATTTGCCAATATGGCGATGTGCGATGTCTGATGCGGTACACTCCGGAGGTTGTACTGAAAGCGGCTCAAGAACTGATTTTGAAACACGGTTGATCATTAAATTTATTGGAGTTGCATTTTAAACAATTCATCAAGCGCGCGTTACTCGGAGTATCTTTTCCGCAGGAATATATCTGCGTGGGGCAGGAGAAGCTTGATTCCCCGGTGTCCATTTATCTGACCGGCCTCGATGTTCCCGGTGTAATCAATGTTACGGCTAGTCAGATTTTCCTGGGCTATAAACCACTTATTATGGCGGTGACAGTGGATAAATTTTCCGCCGATTTGGAATGGCTCAGACTTCAGGATCGTGTTTGCCTTTCTTTCGTCACGGGGAGTTTTGGAATGAATACGACGTGGAAAGGTTTTGCATCCGACAAAAATGCCCTCGCACGGATCGTAATCAGGAGAATTCACGAAGAGGAATTGGGTGCTTCCCTCGTATTCCTATATGAAGGCGAACATGCCGAACACCGCTTTCTGACTTATTTTCACCAAACCGTCAACCGGCTTTTAAATAAGATCAGGAAACAAGATCCGGAAAACAATACTCTTCCGGGAAACCTGTATGACCAGGTCAGAACGGCCTATGCACTACCCCGGGTTATTTCGGTTATTACCCTACAGGACGGAGATCAGATGAACATGTTCCCTACGGACTTGCATGGAATCGTAAATAAGGATTATTATATCAGTTCTTTGAGGATCGGAGGAAAAGCGAGTGAACAGGTAGAAAGAGCCGGAATGATTGCTTTGTCACGCGTGAACGTATCCGCATATAAAAATGCGTACGCGATGGGCAAAAATCATATGGCGAAAGTTCGACCCCTGGAAAATTTTGTACTGGCGCCGATGCGATCGAAGGTAAATCAAATTCCGTTGCCTGACTCGGTATTGGGATACCGGGAACTCAAAAGGACTCACCATTTCGATCGCGGCATTCACCGCATTCACTTTTATGAAATTTTGAGCGAGGAAAAAGTAAATCATGGAATTACATTGGCGCATATTCATGGCTACTATGCCCAGTGGCGATTGGATCATAAGATGCCGACTGAAGCTCTGATCCGCTAACTTGATTTTTTAATTCCAGCGATTGATGAAAAAGAGAATTGCTATTTGGATCCATGGAGGAATCGGGACGGGCCATTTTTCGCAAGGCTATCCGTTACTGGAGCAATTGATAAAGAGATTGGCTGAACCGTTTGATATCGTCGTTTACTCGCAATTCGCCCCAAACATCGATTATGAGCCTTTCGGATTTAGTATTCGATCTGCTCCGGCATCGGCGAAATGGAAAGCTATTCGATGGTTATACCTGGTTAACTATTTTTTTTGGGACCATCGAAAGCACAAATTCGATTTTCTGGGTGCATTCTGGGGTTTTCCTGCAGGTTGGTTTGCCACAGTCATGGGCAAAATTATGCATTTGCCTTCAGCCCTGTTTTTGTTGGGTGGGGATTCGACTGGTATTGCAGCTATCGACCACGGGATATTTCATATGCGATGGCACAAGATACTTGCCGTATGGGCCTACGAGCACGCGTCCGAATTGGTCGTGCTAACCGCCTTTCAAAAAAAACAGCTTATCGAAAATGGAATTAGAAAAGCAGTTCGGATTGTGCCGTGGGGGGCAGATTCTTCCCTATTTGTGTTCCAACCCAGAATTCAAGGATCTGTCTTGCATTTTATCCACGTTGGGCATCTTACTCCGGTCAAAGATCAAAAAACATTATTAAGAACATTCGCCTTGGTAAGGAAGAACCAACCATCGGAACTCCGTGTTTTCGGTGTTGACCGCCTGAATGGATCGATCCAGGAATATTGCAATGAATTGGGTATTTCAGATTGGGTCAGGTTTTATGACGTGATCCCGTATGATCAAATGCCCCAACACTATGCATGGTCTGACGTCATGCTGCACACGTCGCTTTCCGAAGGACAAAGTATGGCTGTGACAGAGGCTGCCGCCTGCGGTGTCTTGATCGCCGGTACGCGGGTGGGTTTGCTCTTCGACCTGGGGGAAGAATATGCAGTAACTGTTGATATTGGTGATGATCAAGGATTGGCAAAAAAAATAATCGAATTAACGGGGAACCGGAACAGCTGGAATAGAAAAATTCAAAACGCGAAAGCATGGTCGGAAAGTCATGACCTTTCCTGGACGGCTAACCAGCTCATAACCGTTTTCAATGAATTGTAATTCAACTGACTGGAAATATTTAACTCTTAGTAACTTTATAATACTATGCTCGAGCGTGCGGTCAATCGTCTGCGAAAAATAAATGCAATCTATTACCCACAACGGGTTTTTATTGCACCGAAGTGGCTCGTGTTGGGCGTAAATAATACGTGCAATTTGCATTGCAAAATGTGTGACGTAGGCGTAAGCTATACACAAAGTAATTTTTATGAAAACCTGATGGGTAGCAAGCCGGTGCATATGCCGATGGATCTATTCAGGAAAATCATTGACCAGGCCTCTACCCATTTTCCGCAGGTGAAAATAGGGTATGCATTTACGGAACCCTTGATCTATATCCATTTGGAGGAATCATTGCGCTACGCCAGGAAACGGAACCTATTCACTTCCCTCACTACCAACGCATTGGGTCTAAAGAAATGGGCCCCGGTCCTGGACAGGGAAGGATTGGACGAGATCAATATTTCACTTGACGGACCAGCTGATGTTCACAATTTTATACGGGGCAATAAGCATTCGTTCTCAAAGGCAATGGAAGGAGTCGAGGCGTTAGCCGCGCGAAATAGCAAGATTAAAATTAATGTCTATTGTGTAATCACAGAATGGAACGTGGGCAGGCTGGTGAAATTCCTGGATGACCTGGCGTCCTGGCCCTTAAATAAGGTCGGGCTGATGCACTCCAATTTCACCACGCAGCAGATAGCCGACCAGCACAACGAGGCATTTGGAGGTCTATATCCTGCGACCCCTTCCAATACGACCGAAACCAATCTTGGATCGGTTGACACCCATAGTCTGTGGAATGAAATTCTGGAGATCAGGAGTAAACGTTGGGATTTTCCAGTAGAGTTTTTTCCTGACCTTTCCACGGAAGATAAGCTCGCCAGCTATTATTCACACCCCGAAGTATTTGTTGGTAGAAGGTGCATGGACATATTTTCCAACCTCATGATCAAGTCAAACGGAGATGTTATACCGGCACACGGGCGGTGCTATAATTTGACCGTGGGAAATCTGTATGAAGAAAATTTGAAACAGATATGGAACTCAAGAATCATGTCGCATTTTAGAAGCACGGTAACCGACCACGGAGGGTTGCTCCCTGCCTGCTCCCGCTGTTGCAGCAGCTTTGTGAAGTGATCGTGCTACCCTTTTAATTTTGCGAAAGAAGCCAGACAAAGGGACTGCACCAACCTAATCCAACCCTTATAATTCACCGGTTTCAGAAAATTGTATTTCAAAAAGTTGTTGAAGGAATCATTGAACAACCCTTTCCTTAAAAACACCAACCCTAGCCGATAATATTGTTTTGATAAAATACCCGAATATTGCTTTCTCGTCAACGATTTTTCATTGAAAAATTGCGTGACCATTCCTATGTAATCGAGGTAGGCGACCGTTTCAAGTGCCGGTGAGTGACTCTGATGCTTCCTGATTTTTACCAAGCGTTCATTGGTAAAAATGCCGTTAAACCTTCTCGCCATTCGAAAATAGAAATCAATGTCTCCCCCGCTGATCATCAATTCGTCGATGTAACCAATCTCGTTCACTACCTTTTTTTCAAACAGGAGGGAAGGCACAAAAAAAATAAACCGCTCCTCTTCGAGCATTGGCAAAAAAGCATTGCCTACAAACAAATTTTCAAGTTCCGCAGGAAGGGAATGATCATCCCCGAAGTGTACGCCATTGCTCGTAATGAAATAAACTTCCGGATGCGTATTCAGAAGAGCGAACTGAAATTCTAATTTATCCTCGCGCCAAAGATCATCGGAATCGAGAAAGGCAATGTACTCTCCCTTCGCATGCTGCATCCCATGGTTTCTCACCCTTCCAATAATGCCACAGTGGTCTATCCGGTAGTACTGAATTCGTGAATCAGGATGGTTTGTAAAGAGAACAGAAGTCTCATCCGAAGACCCGTCGTCCACAATAATGAGCTCCCAATTTTTGTAGGTCTGATCAACGACACTTTTAACACTTTCCCCGATCAGGTGCGAACGATTATAGGTGGGTAGGATTACACTGACAAGAGGTTGATTCATTATTCAACGGCGTGAAATTGATGCTTAGCAACTTCCCGGATCTCACCCTCAAGGATTTCAAAAACCCTGTCAAATTTCCGGAGAAGATCGGGATGATGCGTTATCATAATAATCGTCTTGTTGGCGGAGGCCCGTCGAAGGCTTTCGAATATTTCTGATTCCGTTTTTGGATCGAGTTGATTGGTAACTTCATCCAAAAGTAAAATCTCCGATTCATGGTACATGGCCCGGGCGATGGCCAGGCGTTGCCGCTGGCCTCCTGAAATCGTTGCACCCTTTTCGCCGATGAGCGTGTCAGCGCCTTCCGGCAATCCGGCAATCCAATCCATCAAATCCATATCGACAAGAAGCTGTCGTATTCTATCCGCGTCAACGTGATCAGGGGGGACTCCGAAAGCAATATTATCTGCTATTGAGGAATCCAAAACATACGGAACCTGCGGGACATAGCCGAATAGTTTCCGCCAGGCAGGGATATCGGCTTCCGTTAGCTTTCGGCCGTCCAAAAACAATTCTCCTTCTTTTTCCACCAGGAGCCGCATCAGTAATAAGAGAAGACTTGTTTTACCATTGCCTGATTTTCCAGTGAGGGCCACCTTTTCCCCTTTTCTGATTTTCAAATTTGCCCGCTGCAACAGAAGAGGTTGACCGGGATAACCAAAGGAAATAGTTCTAAGTTCGACACTATCTTTAAATTCCAGGGCAAGATATTTATGATCAAAGGAGTCACCTTCCAACACGACAATCTCGCCGAGATCATCTACGACATGTTGGTTGGATTTAATTTGATGAAGGGCTCCAAAAATCCTGTTAACGGATGGTATAATCCGAAAGCTTGCACCGGCATACACCGTTAGCAAGATCAATGTGTCTTGCTGGTTCTGATGGCTCACCAGGGAATACAGCAGGAGACCACAAATGCATACCGCCGCCAGGAGTTCTGTGGTCCGCGCTGTTCCTGTGTGCGCCGTATGGTCGACGGCAAAAATGCTACTCAACTGGTTGCTGACTGTTGTAAAACGTTTCTTAAAGAAAGATTCTTTTTGAAACGATCGGATATCAATAAGACCTTCTATCATTTGCAACGTGTACTTCAGCAGAAGCGGATAGGTAGTACCGATTTTGATGCTGATAGCAGATACATTTGCTCTTGAATTGCGGTAGACGAATAACGCCGGTATCATGATCAGTAAAAAGGAGACAAATACGTTGAATTTATACACGGCCATCCCAATGCACAACATTGAAAAGACGAGGGTTTCCGAAAGCAGTGTTCCGGCGGGAATGATGATGTTGTTCGCGAAATTGAGCGGAAGGTTTGAAATGCGATTTAATTCTTTCGAATAATCAATGTGGGTAAACTCTGCATAGGAGAGTTTCAGGTAGCGTGTGACCGCCAGAGAAGCCAGTTCACTGCCAACACCAAAGGCATACCTGGCCTTTCGATGGGTGATCCACAGATTGATCCTGGTTTTGACGACGATAAATAGGAGAACGATCAGGGTCAATGCAACACCTATATTTACCGTACTCGTTAGGCCGGGAATCGCAAGGATCCGGCCGGCGAAGCGATTGGTTTGAAGAGACTCCTGGCCCACCATCAGAAGAATGAGGGGCAGGAAGGACGCCAGGCTGAAAAAATCCAGGACGGAACTGACGAACAAAAGGAACGTAATGCCCAAACCCTTTTTTCGCTGCACCGGCGTCAGCAGCGAGTACGCTTTATAAAGGACATGTTTCTTCAACTTCGTCAGCTATGGTGAAAGGTACTCAAAATCAGGTGGCGGTTATCCTGACCCACGGAAAGGGCGAACTGGTCGATACCCAACTTTTCCATTTACTCCAGACCGCACCGGGATTGTGAAGTACCTGATAATTGAATTTTTGAAATGATTTCCATTGATGATGATGGTAGAACTTCGTCATGGCGGGATTTCCAGAATCCCTAAAGTAGTTGTTCGATCTTTCATGGGCCGATGCAACAGCGCCGGGAGTGTAAATCGGACTGTCCAGAATATGAATTTCGCCCCCCGCCTGAAGAAACCCCATTAGTTTCCCAAGCAACGAAGTCAAATCCGGAAAATACTGAATCGCACTTGCCAGAACAATGATATCGGCCAATGGACCCAGTATAAGTTCAGTGATGTTGGCATAGACGAACGTGAACTTTTCATTTTTTCCAAAAAGCCTGACGGCTTGTTTCAGTTCGGTTTCATTGACGTCGATACCACAACAATTGACTGGCAAGGATCGGTTTATGTAGTTCATCATCCAGCCATTGCCGCAGCCTATTTCCATCAGCGTATTGACTTTCTTCTTTTTCAAGTAATGGATCAACGCATCGGCCGTGTGTTTCCGGATCGCCCACTCCCTATACAGGGGGTGACCCACCGGCACATCAGGAAGGCAACGTACCGTGTTATCGTCGTAAAGTCTTCCTTCTTGCCGGCGAAGCCACACATAGTTTTCTTCAAAGTGGGATAAAGTTGAAAAGCCGTTTTGATAAAATAGTTCATCTTTTAAAGTAAAATGAGAATGAGATTGAAAGTAGTCTTTGATAGAGGAAAGCATGGTCAAAGAAGTTCAAGGAGTGTATTGAAACGTAACGATAATATGATCCGCCCACCGATTGAATGGAAAATGATTTCGCACCATCCTGTCTATTTTTTCCAGAATGGAATACATTCCCGGGTGTCTCAAAACAAAATTCAGGTTGGCAGGGGGTGGGGATAACGCACCCAGCCCTTCGACTCTCTGTAGTTTAAAGTTTCTGCCAAAAGCGTTGCGTACCCGGTCCAAAGAATAATAATACGTCCTGAAAAGGTCCCCTTCCACACGAGCCAGGGTTCCGTTCTTTTGAAATCTTCTGAGTGCCGCTCCTGGACGGCCCTGGAAGGTCCACCGCAGTTCCCACAAACAAACAGGGGGCATGATCACCCAGGTAATGTAGGCACCCGGATTCAGCAAGCCGGATAGAGGTCGCGTAACCTTAGCGAGATCATCGGTACAGTTGAGTCCACCGAAATTGGAGAAGACATAGTCAAATTTTTTTCCATGGAGGGCCTGAAGGTTTTCAAATGAACAAAGCTGACAGGTCAGCCGATCGTGCAGTTTATGTTGGTCGATTTTTTCTCTTATTTTTTGGATCATTCCCGGCGAAACATCAGTCGCATGAACAGTATGTCCCGCTCCAACAAAGTAGAGCGCGTCTATGCCGGTACCGGCATTGAGTTCAAGGATAGATCGATGCGGTGTCAAAAACCGGTCAACGTGGGCATAGACCTGCTTGCGCCAGGCGGTCAAAATTGGATTAGCGCGATCATTTTCGTCGTACCGCTCTGCTTGTTTACTGAATGCGCTCCCGACTGCTTCGAAGTCGGTTGCGGGGATCGCTGGATCAGGCATCGGCGGAACTCGATCGTTGTAACTGGTAAAAGCGAACCATCGAAACAGGAATATGGTAAACCATGGACGCAATTTTTTTCAGGTCGCTGAGGTAAATCAAAGACGGCTTACGTACGAAATCCCGGATTCGATTAAGACCCCGTTGGATCCGGTAGCGGCTATGCACATAGCGGTGAAGAATTTTATAGAACGTCGGGGGGTAAGCATTCTTGAACATCAAAGCCAGGTCGTCCGAATCAGTCCAGTTTTGCTTTTCTACCAGTTGCGTTTTTACTTTTTCATAAAACGCAGTGCCGGGCAGCGGATAGGAGACGGAAATGCCAATTTCGTCCGGCATGGTGCTGAGCACAAGTTGCAGCGTGGCATCGATGTCGGCTTTTGTTTCCCCCGGGTAACCAAACTGCAAAAAGAACCCTGCTTTGATGCCGTTCTTCTGAAGCAAACCGGTGGCCGTCCTGATCTGCTGTACTGTTATTCCTTTG
>DATHFS010000720.1:0-4355 GCA_035317975.1 Cyclobacteriaceae bacterium
TTCAAGATCCACGCCAACATGGATCCGAAGCATCGGAACCGTATTGCCTTTCTGCGGGTGTGCTCCGGCAAATTCGAACGCGGGGCCACCTATTTTCATGTCCGGCAAGAGAAAGGCATTCGCTTCTCAAACGCTACTGCCTTCATGGCCCAGGACCGCGAGACGGTAGAGGAGGCATGGCCAGGAGATATTGTGGGTCTTTTTGATACAGGGAATCTGAAAATTGGCGACTCCCTTACCGATGGTGAGAAAGCAATGTATACCGGTATACCCAGTTTCTCTCCGGAGATTTTTAAGGAAGTGATCAACAAAGACGCGATGAAGACCAAGCAATTGGAAAAGGGACTTCTTCAATTGATGGAAGAGGGGGTTGCCCAATTGTTTACCTATGAACTGGGAAAAAGAAAAGTGGTCGGGGTGGTAGGCGCCTTGCAGTTTGAAGTGATCCAGTTCCGGCTAAAGAATGAGTACAACGCAACGGCGGAGTTTGTTCCCCAGAATATATACAAAGCCTGCTGGATCAGCAGCAAGGACGAAAAGAAGCTCGCCGAATTCATTGATTCCAAGCAGCGGCACATTGCACGTGATAAAGATGACAAACAAGTCTTTATGGCCGAATCAAAAGCCTGGCTACAAATGGTACAGGATAATTTTCCGGAAATCAGTTTTCATTTTACTTCTGAGTTTAAGGACTAAAGGAAGTCCTCATGAACAGCAAGGATCTATCCATTATCTATGAAGACAACCATCTCCTGGTGGTGAATAAACCTGCCGGAACCCTGGTGCAGGGAGATGCCACCGGCGATCTCCCCCTGGTAGAAATAGGGAAGGATTACATTAGCAAAAAATACGGCAAACCGGGCGCTGTTTTTCTGGGAGTCGTCCATCGACTTGACCGGCCGGTGAGCGGTGTCGTGGTGTTCGCCCGTACGTCCAAGTCCCTGGAACGGATGAATGCTTTATTCCGAAACAAAGAAACAAAAAAAACATACTGGGCGATCGTTTCAAATTCCCCTCCCCGGAGCGAAGACACCCTCGTACACTGGCTGGTCAAGGACGAGAAGAAGAACAAGACAACGGCGTACAAGCGAGATACTCCGGAAGGGCAGCGTTCTGAACTGTCGTATAAAGTCGTGGCCCAATCCGGGGAACGGTTCCTGCTTGAAGTCAATCCGGTCACGGGCAGGCCTCACCAGATCCGGGTGCAACTGGCCTCGATGGGTTGTCCGATTGTAGGTGATCTGAAATACGGTGCATCCTCACCCACAGAAGATGCCAGTATTGCCTTGCATGCCGGTCAACTCGAATTTGTTCATCCGGTAAAAAAAGAAAAACTTACCCTGCGTGCAGAACTTCCTGGAAATCCATTCTGGAAGGCATTTCCATTCCTTTTTCAGCCTTGACTGAAATCGTCTAATTCCTATCTTGTCTGCTATTTCGACGGCCTATGAGTTGGATTAGTAAACTTCAGTTGCGGTGGAAAGTGGGTAGCGCAGGGCAAGTGATTCTTATCCTGTTGACTTTCACGTGTACGGGCCTGACGGTAGTGTACCTCATGAAGCCAATTTTAAAATCCATCTTCGGAATGAACGCACCGGGGTGGGCCACCGTGGCATACTATTTTCTTATTCTGCCGATTTACAATGTTATTCTTTTGTTGTATGGATTTATTTTTGGCCAATTCCAGTTTTTTTGGAATTTTGAAAAGCGCCTGATGAGGCGAATATTTTCTATCTTTCGGAAAAATTAGATAAAACAAATTGGCAATGAAGAACATATTTTTTTTAACCCTCATCAGCCTCTTGGCAGCGTGTTCCTCTTCGCGGTATGCCGCCCATTTTCATAATTACAAATCCAATATTGAATTGGCAAGTGGGTATGGCAATGTGAAAACACAGGAATCCATCCTTACACCCATTGAACCGGAGAAGCTTGTGGCGAGTGCCAACAATGAAACGGTCCGCGCGGCAGAAAAAAATCCGGTAACGATAGTCGCGGCAGAGCAGATCCGTAAGACGTATTCTCAGATGAACAAGACGGAACGCGCAACCCTCCGCAAGGCCTTGAAATCGGTGTTGAGAAATAATACTGCGATTCGTTCTGCCAAGGCTGCTCCGGCGCGATCCGGCCGCAATTGGTGGCAGGGATGGGATCAGGATTTGAAGTTGGCTGCTATTTTCGGTGCCATTGGTACGGTGGCCTTTATCATTTATGTGGAACCGTTTCTTGTTATTGCCGCCGTCGCCTTAATTATTGGCCTGGTGTTCTTTATTAAATGGTTTGTCAGGCAATAATTTAAGATTTAGAATTATTTTGAATTAGAGTCCCATAGGGACAAAATATCGGTAAAAATATTATGAGGTGGGTTGAGAGTCCGCCGGCTGGCGGACGAGATATTGAAATTGTTCGGCTTTGCACACTCGTTGCAGAGAGTTCCTTATATGACGTCCCTACGGGACTTGAGACAGGGCTGTAGGTTGGTTACCAATATATCATCCCTACGGGATTGCGGGAAGTAAACAAACCGGACATTGCATTTATGTGCTGATGTGTTGATGGTAAGTTGGTCCTTTGCCTACTGCTTTTTGCCTACTGCCTGCTTATTGTTATGCAACTATTCCATCCGCGAGAACTACCACATTGTTTTTTAGTACTTCCACCACTCCGCCCGTAATTCTTACCTCCTGTTTTAACTCCCTGGATTTATATACTACCACGCCGTCTTTCAGTAAACTGATCAGCGGTGCGTGATGGTCCATCACCTGAAACGACCCATCGGCGCCGGGGAAGGTGACGATGGTCACTTCTCCCTCAAAAACTTTTTTCTCCGGTGTTACGATTTCTAAATGCATGGTTTTTTTTGAAAAATTGGATGTTCCACCTCAACTCTCCTCACCCCCGGCCCCTCTCCAAGGTGGAGAGGGGAGGTTCAGTGCCTTCCCCCCTCTCCATTTTGGAGAGGGGCCGGGGGTGAGGACCTTTATGCACTGGCTTCTTTCATGAGTCTCTCCCCTTTTTCAACGGCCTGATCAATATTCCCCACCAGGTTGAAAGCTGCCTCCGGCAAGTGATCCATTTCGCCATCCAGGATCATGTTGAAACCTTTGATAGTATCTTTGATATCTACCAGCTCTCCTTTCAAGCCCGTAAAGGCCTCGGCCACGTGGAAAGGCTGGGACAGGAAACGTTGAACCCGTCTGGCGCGAAGTACTACTAGCTTATCCTCGTCCGATAATTCATCCATACCGAGGATGGCAATAATATCTTGCAATTCTTTGTAGCGCTGGAGGCTGAGTTTCACGCGTTGAGCGCAGTTGTAGTGTTCCTCTCCAACAATGTCGGCCCTGAGGATCCTGGAAGTTGAATCCAACGGATCTACCGCCGGGTAAATTCCCAACTCCGCTATTTTTCTGCTCAATACAGTGGTGGCATCCAGGTGAGAGAACGTGGTCGCCGGCGCCGGGTCGGTGAGGTCATCGGCAGGAACATAGACCGCTTGAACCGATGTGATCGATCCGTTTTTGGTTGAGGTGATTCGCTCTTGCATAGCGCCCATCTCGGTGGCCAGGGTGGGTTGGTACCCTACGGCGGAAGGCATCCGTCCCAGAAGGGCGGAAACCTCGGAGCCTGCCTGGGTAAACCGGAAAATGTTGTCAATGAAAAACAGAATGTCCCGGCCTTTCCCCGTCCCGTCTCCATCGCGGAAGTATTCAGCAACCGTTAAACCGGAAAGGGCCACACGGGCACGCGCTCCGGGGGGTTCATTCATCTGACCGAAGACGAAAGTAGCTTTGGAGTCTTTCAGCTTGTTCTTATCCACTTTGGAAAGGTCCCAGCCTCCTGCATGCAGCGATTTCATAAATTCCGGGCCGTAGTCCACGATGCCGGCTTCAATCATTTCGCGAAGCAAATCATTTCCTTCCCGTGTGCGTTCGCCGACACCGGCAAACACAGAAAGTCCTGCATAGGCTTTGGCAATATTGTTTATCAATTCCTGGATCAAGACGGTTTTACCGACTCCGGCGCCGCCAAACAATCCGATCTTACCGCCCTTGGAATAGGGTTCGATGAGGTCAATGACTTTGATCCCGGTGTACAGTATTTCCTGAGAGGTGGAAAGGTTCTCGTATAGAGGAGCGGCCCGGTGGATGGGAAGGGTTTTGTCTCCTTTGGGCTGAGGGATACCGTCAATGGCTTCGCCGATGACATTAAAAAGTCTTCCTTTGATATCTTCCCCGATGGGCATTTGAATGGGCGACCCGGTATCCGTCACTTTCATACCTCTTACCAACCCTTCCGTGCCTTCCATTGAGATCGTCCTGATGCGGTCTTCGCCCAGGTGCTGCTGGCATTCC
>DATHFS010000721.1:0-6352 GCA_035317975.1 Cyclobacteriaceae bacterium
TTTCCCGCAGATCACGCAGATTTTCGCAGATAAGATACTCAGAAGCAGCAATGTGGTCGCCTAGAGGGGTAGACCAAGCTGGAACTAATCGCAATCGTAAGTTACTTAGGGATTGCAAGATTTCGTTGATATTTCTGCGCCACCTCTGGCTTTGACGGGCAGTAGCCCTTTCCTCCTTTAGAAGAACGGAACTTCCCCCCCTCCTTCAGGAGGTGGCTGGTGTGAGGGCTGCGTAAATCTGCGCGATCTGCGGGAAACAATCTGGAATCAGAGGAACTGCTCAACTATGTGGATCACCTCCCCCAAATAAACTTCATCCGTCTTATCAAAATCGTCCAACACATCACTGTCCACATCCAATACAAGGACAACTTCCCCGTTCTTAAAAGCGGGCAGGACAATCTCCGATTTTGAATCTGAACTACAGGCGATGTGTCCCGGAAATTCATCGACGTTGGGAACTCTTATTACTTTCTTTTCCTTCCAACTGGTGCCGCACACTCCCTTGCCATACCCTATCCGGGTACAGGCGATGGGTCCCTGGAAAGGTCCCAGCACCAATTCATTGTTCTTCACCAGGTAAAATCCAACCCAGAAAAAATTCAATGCCTGGCGGAGGGCCGCCGCCACATTCGAAAGGTTGGCAACGGTATCGGTTTCACCTTGCACCAGGGACGCCAGCTGTGGAATCAACGTCTTATAGCGTTCGGCCTTGTCTGTGGAATTGGCCAGAATGAGTGCTTCTGCCATGGATTATAACGTTGAAGGTCCTTTCGTCTCGGGCTGTGTTTTTTCAACTCCATTTTCATGAAGGGGTCCGATAGGAGGCAGATCGTCTGTTACCTCCACTCTTCCTGCCGGAGCGTCGGCTTTGTCAATGAAAAATTTCCGTTGGAAAATCAGGATCGTGACGACGCCTATAAAAATGGAAGAATCGGCAACGTTAAAAACCGGACTGAAGAAAAGAAAATCATCTCCTCCCACGGCCGGCACCCAATCCGGCCAATTGAATCTTACCAGGGGGAAAAAAAGCATATCGATCACTTGCCCGTGAAACCATCGCGTAGGCGAATCAAATGGGGCGTTATTGAGCAATACCCCATAAAACGTACTGTCGATGACATTGCCGATCGCACCTCCCAGGATCAACGACATACAAACCAGAAACCCGGTGTGCACCCCCCTGCGCGCCATGCGGATAAGGTAATACCCGATCCCCATCATCGCCGTGATCCGAAAACTGGTAAGCGCCAGTTTGCCAAACTCGCTGTCCCATCGAATACCAAACGCCATGCCCGGATTCAATAAGTAATGCAGCTTAAACCACTCCCCCAGCACATTTACTTCCTGGTGGATGTACATATAGTTGTGCACCAACAATTTGCTGACCTGGTCAATAACAATGACGACAAGGGCTATCAATAAATACTTTCGCGCGCTCATTTAATTATTTTACACTAATCTTCACTTTCAAACTAAACTCGTCCATATCCACCTCAGTAGCATCGGCCACTTTTTCTTTAAACTCCAATGTGAGGGCCTGCGTTTCTACCCGGATATAGTCCTTGAATTCCGTGATGGCCGTTGTCACTACCTCGCCATCTTTTTCGACTTCAATTCCAATCTTATCCAGGACTTCCAGCCCCATGTCCTTTCGCATGTTTTGAATGCGATTGACAAAGTCACGGGCAATGCCTTCCTTTTTCAGGTCGTCCGTGATGGTAATGTCCAGCGCTACGGTGAGGGGTCCGTCGTTGGCTACCGACCACCCGGCAATATCCTCCGAACTAATCAATACATCCTCCAAAACAAGGTCAAATCCACCCTTTGATAGGGCATTCTTTACTTCTAACGTTTTTATCTCCTCTTTCGTTAACGAATTGATCACCGCCGAAACCGCTGCCATCTTTGACCCATATTGCTTCCCTAACTTGGGAAAGTTGGGCTTTACTTTCTTCACCAGCAAGCCGGACGTATCATCAATATAGTGGACCTCTTTTACATTTACCTCCGCTTTGATAATGTCCTCGACTTCCCTGACGCGCATGGAAAATGTTTTGTCAAGGACCGGCAGCATGATCTTTCGAAGGGGAGTCCGCACTTTGATTTTACTATTCTTTCTAATAGAGTGAACCAACGAGCTGATTTTCTGCGCGTAGTCCATAGAAAGCTCCAATTCTGCATCGATCCTGGATGGATCCGCTACCGTGAGGTCGGTAAGGTGAACGGACTCATGCCGCAACGGCGTTTCATGCTGCTTTGCCTTGTCGCGGATGTTATCCGTCAGATTCTTATACAAAAACTCCGAATAAAAAGGAGCGATCGGCGACATTAGTTGTCCGGTCACCATCAGGCATTCATAGAGTGTTTCGTAGGCCGCTTTTTTATCTTCGGTTATTTCACCCTTCCAGAAACGTTTGCGGTTGAGCCGTACATACCAATTGGAGAGGTGATCGTTGACAAACTCCTGGATCGCACGGGCGGCCCGGGTGGGCTCATATTCCTCAAAGGCCGTTGTAACTTCGCCAACGAGCGATTGCAATTTTGAAAGAATCCAGCGATCCAACGGTGTCAACCGACTGTACGGCACGTTGTTCATCTCGTCTTTCACGAAGCCATCAATATTGGCATACAAAACAAAGAAAGAATAGGTATTGAGCAGGGTGCCGAAAAATCTTCGCTGGACCTCCGCCATTCCTTCCTTGTCAAACTTCAGGTTTTCCCAGGGAGGAGCGTTCTCGATCATATACCAGCGAACTACATCCGGGCCAAACTGAGCGATGGTTTCAAATGGGTTCACTACGTTGCCCTTGCTCTTCGACATCTTATTGCCGTTCTTATCCAGCACCAGGCCATTGGAGATCACATTTTTGAATGCCACGCTATCAAACAGCATAACGGCGAGGGCATGGAGAGTAAAGAACCAGCCGCGTGTCTGGTCGACACCCTCGGCAATGAAGTCGGCGGGAAAAGCCTTTTTGAAAACGTCTTTGTTCGCAAAAGGATAATGCCATTGCGCAAATGGCATGGAACCCGAATCGAACCACACATCGATCAGATCGGGCTCGCGGTACATCGGCTGGCCCGAGGGACTGATCAAAATAATCTCATCCACGTACGGGCGGTGAAGATCAAGGTCATCGTTATCCAGACTAAAATCCGGAGGCTGTATTCCGGCCTTGATCGATTTGGCAATCTCCTCCTTCAATTCAGCGATCGACCCGATGCAAATTTCTTCCTTGTTGTCTTTTGTCCTCCAGATCGGCAAGGGTGTTCCCCAAAAGCGCGACCGCGACAAATTCCAATCCACAAGGTTTTCGAGCCAATTGCCAAAACGACCCGTACCGGTAGATTCAGGTTTCCAATTGATGGTTTTGTTCAATTCCACCATGCGGCCTTTGAGCGCCGTGGTACGAATGAACCACGAGTCCAGCGGATAGTACAATACCGGCTTGTCGGTACGCCAGGAGTGCGGGTAACTATGTTCGTATTTCTCTACCTTAAATGCCTTGTCCTCTTCCTTGAGGATAATGGAAATGATCACATCCGTGGTCTTGTAGTCGGGATGGTTTTCATCTTCGTTGGTATAATTCTTTACATAAAAATCGTCCGGCCCCAGCGGTTTGTGTGTCTTGATTTTATACCGCGTGACCCCTTCCTGTACCTTCACACCGATCTCCGTAACAAACCGTCCTTGTTTATTGACGGTGGGAACTTCATTGCCTCCTTCATCTTTTACCGTGAGGGGAGGAATTCCGTTTTGTTTCGCGACGCGGAAGTCATCGGCGCCAAACGTGGGTGAAGCATGTACTACACCGGTACCGTCTTCCGTGGAGACAAAATCGCCTGCCACCACCTGGAAGGCCTTGTCAGCGTCGTACAACGGTTGGACATACGTCATCAACTGTTCATATTGGACTCCCACCAACGCTTTTCCTGAAATTTCCTGGGTTGTTTCAAAAGGAATAGACTTGTCACCCGCTTTATAATCTTGCAACCCCAGCGCGGCATTTTTTTCGGAAAAATACTTTCCCTGGAGGTCCTTGGCCAGAATAACGCTGACTGGCTTGAACGTATAAGGATTAAATGTATTGACTAGTACATACTTTATCTTCTCGCCAACGGCCAAGGCCGTATTGGAGGGAAGGGTCCAGGGGGTCGTAGTCCATGCCAAAATGCGAACATCCTGATCCGGATCCTGAAACAGGAATTCTGACTTCTTATTTCGCTTCACCTTAAACTGGGCGACAATAGAGGTATCTTTCACGTCCCTGTAGCACCCCGGCATGTTCAATTCATGTGAACTTAACCCGGTACCATCGGATGGCGAATAGGGTTGGATGGAGTAGCCTTTGTATAATAATTTTTTGTTATATAATTGCTTCAAGGCCCACCACAGTGACTCAATGTAATCCTTATCATAGGTGATGTAAGGATTTTCAAGATCGACCCAATAGCCCATCTTCTCTGTCAGGTCATTCCATTGGTCTTTGTAGAGCATGACCGTTTCACGGCACTTCTGATTGTACTCTTCAATAGAGATCTTTTTGCCGATGTCGTCCTTCGTGATTCCCAGTTGCTTCTCTACCTGAAGTTCAACCGGCAGACCGTGCGTATCCCATCCCCCTTTTCGTTTTACCTGAAATCCTTTCAGCGTTTTGTAACGGCAGAACATGTCTTTCACCGTGCGTGCCATCACGTGGTGGATACCGGGTGTCCCGTTGGCGGAAGGCGGACCTTCATAAAATGTAAATTCGGGTTTCCCCTCCCGGTTGCTCACGGATTTCTCAAAGATCTTCTCCTGCTTCCAGAAGGCAAGCACCTCTGAGGCGACCGTTGCAAAATTGAGTTCTTTATATTCCTTGTACTTCACTCCGCTGATCCTTTCCTGTCGTGTATTCTAATCTTACTCAAATCAATTTCTTCATCTTCGTGCTCTCCATAGAAACTCGAATCGAATTCGTCGATGAGCGATCGGGTTTCTTCCTCTTTCCTGCCCTTATCAAATGTCATAATCAGCGCCGGCAATAAGATCAGGTTCGTGAACATCGAGATCACCAGCGTGGTGGACGTCAGAATCCCCAGGGCGATCGTCCCTCCAAACTTGGAGAAGGCAAAGATGATAAAGCCGGCAAAGAGAACAATGGATGTATAAATAATACTCTTCCCCGTCTCCAGAATACTTTCGCTCACCGATACCGGAACAAAAAATTTATTGGCGAACTGTTCCTGGCGGTACTTGGCCAAAAACCGGATCGAGTTGTCTACTGAAATGCCAAAGGTGATGCTAAAGATCAATGCCGTACTGGGCTTGAGAGGAATGTTGAAATACCCCATCAATCCCGCTGTGATCATGAGGGCCAGCACATTCGGGATAAGAGAGATGACGATCATCCGCACGTTGGCAAACAAGAAGGCCATGGAAAGGGTGATCAGTCCGATGGCAATCAGCAAACTTCGCCACAGTTCCTGAATAAGGAATTTATTTCCCCGGATAAAGATTTTTGTCGAGCCGGTCACCGAAGCGGAGATGCCCGTACTGTCGAACGCCGTTTTCATCCTGGGTTCAATGACATTGCCCACCAATGAATCCAGTTTCCTTGACCCTATGTCTGCAATCTGCAAAGAGATGCGCATCTTTTGATAGGTCGAGTCCACAAAGGATTTCATGAGTCCCGAGTTGTCCGATTGCCCTTTCATGTACCTCAGGATAAAGCGGCTTTCATCCTTTGTTGTTGGAATCGAATAGCGTTCCGGGTTCCCGTTGTAAAATGCCTGCTTGGAAGCCTTGATAAAACTGATGATCGACAAAGGCCGTGATACGTGATCCAGGGAATCAAGAAAGTCTTCAAAACTTTCAATTTTTTCCAGGTTTTTCAAGTTAAGAACGCCCCTTTTCTTTCCGGTATCCACCACGATCTCCAGGGGCATGATGCCGCTGAAATTGGTTTCAAGGAACTTCAGGTCTTTTTTGATCTGGCTGTCCTCCGGTACATCGTCAACAATAAAAGAGACGGAATGCAACCTCATCATTCCGACCACAGAAATGGCGGCCAACGCTATCGACATTCCATAAATAAAAATGCGATGCCGGTGTACGATCAAATCCAGCCAGGCAACAAACTTCCCAAGGATTTTGAAATTGAGGTGCCTCAGGTGCTTGGGCTCCGGGGCCGGCAGCCAGGAGAAAATACTCGGGATCATGATCAAGCTTACCATGAACAGCACCATGATATTGATTCCCGCGACAATGCCGAACTCGCGAAGAATTGGAATACTGGTCGACAGCAGCGTCAAAAACCCAATGGCAACGGTCAGGTTGGTCAGGAACGTAGCCAGTCCCATCTTATTG
>DATHFS010000722.1:0-8624 GCA_035317975.1 Cyclobacteriaceae bacterium
ACAGCAATTGAGAAAGAAACTGGATCTCATGAATGCGGTGCAATTTGCCAATACGACGAATGACTTCAGGGCAACGCAAGATGCCAACGGTCCGCTTCCGCCAAGGTTTACGCCGCAAGACATCGCCGGATTTGCAGCGAATGGCGGAACGGATTGGCAGAATGAGATCTACCGCAACGGTGCGATGCAAAATCATCAGTTGTCCATCAGTGGAGCATCCGACAAGGTAAGTTACCTGGTCTCCGGCGGCTACCTGGATCAGAAAGGCATCGTGATCAATTCTGCCTACAAACGGTATTCGCTTCGCGCCAATGTAAATGTGGATATCAACAAATGGTCCACCTTCGGCCTGAGCCTGGCGGCAACAAAAGAGATTGGCAACGCACCCCCTTTTGGTGAAGGCGCGGGAATTGTTGATCCGCTGGGGCAGACTACCGGTACTGCTCCGCGATGGGCTCCCACCGTACCGGTCCGGGATGCATTGGGCGCCTACATTTTGCAACACCCGTCCGGATACGGTGCTGCAAACAGCTGGAACCCCGTGGCCAGTGCCCTGGAACCTGTTGTTGAAAATAATACCGCCCGCAATATGATCAATACGTTTCTGGAGTTCAGACCTTTAAAAGGTCTTTCCTTGCGGATCAGCGGTGGAGCGATTATTCAGAATACAAATAATTACCGGTATTTCAATTCCCTTACCTATGCAGGAGCCAGCGCTGCGCCAAGCCCTGGCGATGCTCAGGTTGAAAGTGGTACGTATGCGCGATATCAGAATACCAATCAATTAACCTACAATAAGGAGGTAGGAAGGCATCACATAACGGTTACGGCAGTGGCCGAGCAAACCATTCAAAACACGAAGAATTACCTTTTCAGAGGAACGGGGTATGCCGACGATATTACCGGCGTTAATGATTTTGGATCCGCCGCCCTGGTGACGGGATCATCGTCGGTTATCAAAAGGGTTCTCAATTCTTATCTCGGACGCGTGAATTATGTATTTGCCAGCAAGTATGCGCTAACGGCATCCTACCGCGCAGACGGCTCTTCGGTGTTTGGCGCTAACAATAAATGGGGTTATTTTCCTTCGGTCGGGGCAGCGTGGTCTGCTTCGGAAGAAAGGGTGATTAAAGACCTCAACCTTTTCTCCACCCTTAAGCTTCGCGGAACGTGGGGGATCACCGGGAACCAAAGTATTAATCCGTATCAAACCATTGCTCAGCTAACGTCCATCGATGGGGATGGCAATGCAAATAAATATCCATATGATGGACTTGGCTCATCTCAACCTGCCTATATATTGGCCGTACCCGCTAATAATCTGAAATGGGAAAGTACGACACAATATAATGTAGGACTGGATGCAGGTTTTTTTAACGGAAGGGTAAACGCCACGGTCGAATTTTATAAAAAAACGACGAAAGATTTGTTGTTGGGCCGTACGCTACCCTCGCTCACGGGCTATACATCGAGAATCGACAATCTTGGATCGATGCAAAACAAAGGAATTGAAATTTCCATTGCTGGAAATCCATTAATCGGAGAAGTGAAGTGGAGTACGGGACTCACGTTTTCAGCCAACAGAAGTAAAGTGTTGAACCTGGGGGAACTCTCGACAATCGAATTCAGAACGACGACCGGGGGAGGATATAACTTTTCCAATAGCGGCAGGGCACTGATGAATCTTAAGGTTGGCCATCCCCTGGGGGAGATGACCGGCTATGGCGTAGTAGGTACATGGGGCACAAACGAAGCGGAAGTAGCCCGTACCTTCGGACAACTGCCGGGGGATCAAAAATTCGAGGATGTTAATAAAGACGGTAAGATTGACGCGAAGGACCTGAAAGTGATCGGGCAAGCATTGCCAAAATTTATTTTTGGTTGGACCAATCAAATCCTGTATAAGAATTTTAGTCTTAATCTTTTGATTCAGGGTACCTACGGTAATAATCTGTTTAATGGGGGCAGAGTTCGACTGGAGGCCCCGGGAGAAGGAACGAGTACGGCTTTGTTAAACCGCTGGACCCCTCAAAATCAGGATACGGACGTACCGGCATTTACCAAGCAAAGTGTAAGAATCGCAGCCGCCCTTCCTTCTCCTACCGTTACGGCGCGACTGCTGAGCAGAACGGACAACCGGCTTTCACGTTACGTTGAAAACGCATCGTATATCAGGCTAAAGAATATTACTCTTGGCTATAATTTGCCTGCCTCCGTTATCGGCTCCCGAATATCAAAGCTTCGGGTGTATGTAAGTGCAGCCAATCTTTTAACGATTACCAAATACAACGGATATGACCCCGAAACAAGTTCGTTTAATAATAACGATGCCCGGGCGGGTATAGACTTTAGCAATTACCCAACGGCAAAAACATATATGTTCGGTATTGATTTAACGTTTTAAACAGTATTAACATGAATACGATATTAAATTCAATAGGCCATAGGTTTAAAACCAGGCCTCTGTTTGTGCTCTTGCTTATTTGTTTTGCCGGATGTGAAGACCTGAACGAAAAACCAGTCGGCATTGCTACTCCTGCCACTTTTTATAATTCGATACCACAGTGCGAGGCGGCATTAGCCGGTTCCATGTCTACGCTATGGGGATGGTATGTGGCCCCGGGATATGGTTCCGGTGATGGTTTATCGTCCTGGTTTTCCAACGATGATCAACTGGAAGGCGGTGACCTCAATATTGAATCGGATCATGCCAGCGGCTTATGGACAGCGCATTATAAAGCGTTGGCAAACATCAACAGCTTGCTCCATGCGGTGAAGAATGGGTCGTTGGCAACCTACCCACCGGAGGAGATTGATAAAATAGTGGCCCAGGCGAAATTCCTGCGGGCGTTTAATTATTTCTATCTGGTGAGAATGTTTGGGGACCTTCCATTAATTACAGAAGATACCCCCGACCCGGTAAATACCCCGATTACAAAGCGCACGTCCGTGGCGGAGGTTTACGATTTGATCGTTAGCGATCTTACGTTTGCGATGACGACAATTCCTTCGAAGACCGACCTCGGTGGCGCCACACCCGGCCGGCCGACCAGCGGGGCCGCCAAAGGCCTGCTCGCCAAGGTTTACCTCACGATGGCCACGGCACCACTCAATATCACCGGCAATTATGCGAAGGCCGCGTCGCTGGCAAAGGAAATAATCGATGGTGGAGAGTATGCCCTGATCCCGAATATCTGGGAGGTATTCTTAAAAAGCAACAAGTACGGTTCAGAAGCGATGTGGAGTTTTAACTCGACGGAAGATGATCCCCAAACGGATGAAAACATAGGAAAGCCGGATGAGATCGACGGATACGGTGGAGAACAAGTGGCGATGTATTTTGATACGACATTTGCCCATCAGCCCCGGAGAGATGCTTATTTGCTCCGGTACGCTCTGGAAGACAATGCTCCCAATCCGCCTGACACGATACTCTATACGACTGCATTTGATACCGGCTTACCGTTTATCAGAAAACTTTACAATGAGCCCTACATCACATTGGACGAAGGTTTTGGAGGGTCTTCCGCCAACTGGTTTATTTTGCGGTATGCCGATATCTTGCTCATCTATGCAGAAGCCGCGAACAGGGTAAACGGTGCACCTACTCAAGACGCCGTTGATGCGATCAATCAAATTATCAATCGTGCAAATGGTACCACCGGAAAAGAGGCGGTGGCAACTATTGGGATGACCATGCAGGTATTTGAAGATAAAGTAATTCAGGAAAGAAGTTGGGAGTTATGTTTTGAATTAGGCGATCGTTGGTTCGATCTTATCAGGAAAAGAATTCTGGATAAGGCTATTGCTGCCAACGGTCTCCCCACTGCGCTGGTGAATTTTACACCGGACGATTATTTGTTCCCTATTCCTACTTTTGATGCTAAGACCATTGGTCAGAATCCAGGTTATTGACCAGGGAAAGGTCTGAACGAGATGAACAGCGTAATGCAAAAAAGTCCAGAGCAATCTGGACTTTTTTGTTGTTGTCGCCATTCCACCTTCACTACTTCCCGAGATTAAATTGAAACTATGATAAAATTGATTTACTCTGCCGGCATTTCGAATATATCCTGAAAGGCTTTCTCGATTTTGTAAATTTCTGGATCTGTTAGTTTTTCAAATTTATCCCTTTTGCGTTTTGATAACCGACCGTGATTGTTATGAATCAACCGGATCAATTGGTCAATCCTACGGTCAGGGATATCAACGATTTTTTGGATCGCGGATTTGGCCTCGTCGTACTTCATGAGGAAGTCCATCTCTTGAAAGATATCCTCAGCAATTGTATCCTTGATAATATTGGCCAGGTAAATGCTTTGTTCAGTGAGCTCGGGGTAACGATAGTAACCCTCTATTTCGTCTGGATTTTTGACGGTGATAGATTGGTTCTCATTCGCATCAAATTTTATTCTTTTCATTAAAGGTTTTGAATATTTCTCCAGGATCTGATCGTATTCTTTGATGTGGTTAATCATGTGGGCAGATACTGGAATGATCATTCCTTTTTCAACCACTTGGTTTCTAATAAGGAAATCGTGAATCAGAAACCTATGGATCCGACCGTTACCATCTTCAAAAGGGTGGATGAAAACAAAACCAAAGGCAACGGCAGCCGCTTGAACTGCAGGGTGTGCAGGTTCACTTTTCTGTGCCATCCTTCTCAGACCGTCCATCAACGATGTTACGAATTGGGGAGGTGGAGATACGTAGTGGTATACTTCCTTGAAGTTGTAATTGGTGCTACCAATAAAATTTTGATCCTTTCTGTAACCGGGAACAGCAAACCTGGGATCCACAATTGTGTTTTGGAGCGCTGTCAGATTTTTTTCATTTAGCAATGCTTGAATAGTTTCCTCACCGGCTTTTTCGAGGATTGAAATAAATCTGTCCATGCGATCCGGTGTTGGCTCTTCTCTTTCAATTTGGTAAGAAGACTTGGTCTCTTTCTTATATAGATAGTTGACGGCGCGGTAGAAGATTTCTGGAGGAAATGTCTTTGTGAGATCAATAACCATTTTCTTGAAATCGGGCTCCAGCGCTTGGTTTAAGTTTTTTGTCTTGCGGATGACAGGAGAAAATTCGCGCGTACCCATCAAGTTGTCATTGATCCACCATCGAGAGACCTTTTCAATCTTTCCGGTGGCATATTTATCAGGATCGATCAGATCGACGTAATTAGTTTTGGCCGTGTCTTCTATGGGCAGTTTGGTGCCCGTCAGGAATTCGAACAAGTATCCAATCCGGCGCTGGAAACTTCCTTTAGGTTTTAAGTTGATATAGGAGAGTACCTCATCCAGCGAGAGCTTTTTAAATACAGATCTTAAAAAATCGAGGCTAAGGTCATCATATTTAAGACCAAATTCGATATGCTCTAAAACTGATTCGTCGACCCTGTAGGTAGGGGGGTAGGTTTCGATGATGTTGCCCCCTTCTTCAATTTCCAGTCGTAGCCTGGTCCCTAGATGTGACTGATGTGTCAGGGCTTGGTCCAGACCATATTTCTGCTTTAACCAGAGATTTCCAAGGGGGATGGGGCCGGTTGACATTGCAATAATTCGTGTTTTATGGCAATAAAATTAATACTTTTTGAACTATCTGCAATAATTCCTATGCTCGGCCGAATCAACGGATTTCAACTGAAACGGCATATTTTCCTGTTTCTATGAAATAAATACTATCCTTCAGGGCATTATTGCAATAATAATCATACCAATGAACCCTCAGCAGGCCATTGAGCTCGAGTATATAAGCCGGCTGCATTGGTTTTCTATGAGTGGATATTCCGGAGATGCTGACCCCGTTACCGGGCATGCTGACCCCTGTTAGGGGTGCGGCACGGATGGATCGATTAACTCCGCCTTTCAAGGCGGAGTTAACCACAGCATCTCCTGGTAGGCTTTAGCCATGAACGACTGCGTAGAAGTCATGGCTAAAGCCGGTTTCTGTTTCATCTTCCAACTCCGCCATAAATGGCGGAGTTAATCAACTGCTTTCTCCAGCAAAAAGTGACTCAAGCTTCACCACCTATTAAAAGACAAAAGTGCAGGGGCACAGTGCTAGTTTTTCCGAACTTATCCTTGGACGGGGAGTCCCAAGAATCCAAAATCATAAGTCCACTAATGCGGCTTCCCTGCACTACATAAATGATTAATAACCAATGACGTGCCCCCTCATCGTCCCAACGCCCTTCTAATCATATCAATACTTTTAAGAAAGAGACTGGCATTATTGTCCGCTGGGCAGCATATTCCGGATACCACCGATTTTCCACCTTCCTTTTTCAGAGACAACGATGAACGTACTCCACATTTTTCTGGGAGTGCCGTCCGTATTTTGTATTTCATATTTACAATCAACAATTGCACTATTCGGATTTAAAAGGCGTATTTTTTCTATGTTGAGCGTTCTTGTTCCCGGGCTATTGGCCGAACTCTGTAACATTCCCTTTACGGAAGCCGCTATTCCATTTCTCCATTCCCCGGTAGAGACCAATTGATCAACATCAGTCGTTAAAATACTCTTCAGAAGAAGGGTGTCCCTTTTTTCCCTCGCTTGTGAATAGTTATCAATTAATTGATAAATATCCTTTTTCTGTTTGTCGTCGGGCAGGAGAGTCTGGCCTTGTAGAAATAAAGCGCCTGTGATATTGAAAGAGATGAGTAAAAATAGTTGTTTCATGTTGCAGTGATATTCTAAAATTAACGAGTTTTGGCTAACGGGAAAAGGGGTTGGGCAAAATAATCGCCTTTGGCTTTTTTCGTGAAGAATTAATTAAAGTGCCAAACCAAATTATTTCCAGCCTCTGCGCCTACTTTGCGCCTCTGCGTCTCTGCGGTGGAAAATATTTTAAGCAAATTCCCTAAAAACCTCCAGCATCTTGCGGTCGAGTTTGTGACCCTTGAAATCTTCATACTTCACATCCTTGCGATCGCTGTCCAGCAAACCAAACCCGCCACGGAAATTCCACATCGCATATCCCCAGCCCGCTTCCTTCCACAAGGAAAACAAATCCCTGTACCAGGCCAGCACCACATCATGCGGCGTGTTGTTGAATGCACCAAACTCTCCGACATGCACTCCGACGCCGTTTTGCTCAAGCCTTTTCCACGGATCGATCAGTTGCATCTTCAACCGTTTCTTGTTCCATTCCATATCGAGGGGGATTCCCCATTGCGCCAGTTTTTGTTTGTAGGCATCCGTCAGGTTGGGACTAGCCCATCGCAATTCCGCTGCCTCCGCCTGCCGCAGCGGCCAGGTTGGTGCGGGCCACGACTCGCTGCTATAGACCCAGGAGGCTCCATAATGGCTGACCTGCATTGGTTCATAACCGCGGGTGCTCTGCGCCACATTAAGGTCGATCAGCCCGGGGACAGGATTACGACCCCACCATAACCCGTCGGCAATGATGAGTCGCTTCGGATCGACGCTGCGGATGGCGGATACGGCTCCCTGAACGACCTTTTTGTAAGTCTCATCGCTGACGATGCTGATACGCTCATTAGTGATGGTAGCCGGTTCATTCAAAAGATTGAAGCTGACTTCTTTGTTCGGAATTCCTTTATATCGTTCCGCAAAATGTTTCCAATGGTAGTTGAATGCCTCGCGGGCTTCCTTGTCGCGCCACAAATTAAATGGCTCTTCCCTTGAACGATCGACCGAATAGCCAGGCCCGCGATGAAAGTTGAGGCTCACGTGGACGCCATACTGCTTACCAAAAGCAACGGCCTGGTCGATCTCTTTAAGCTTGTCCTCCCGCAGCACCCGCCAGTTGCCGGAATTCGTCCAGCACAGGTAGGACATGGGAAGCCGCACAAAGTCGAAACCAAGTTCCCGGATCATGGAGAAATCGGATTCTTCAAAGGGCGCATTGCCATTGGACTCTATGAATTTTTCCAGGAGATTGAATCCACGCCACAGGGGTAGTGACGATGCCGTGATGTCGGATTGTTGTTGCGTGGCGGCGCTCTCAACATTTCCAAGCATGCTTACTGCTGCTACGGACTTGACCGCCGTGCCGATAAATTTGCGTCGATTGAGTTTTCTTGTTTCCATTGTATTGTTAGTTATATCCGGAATTGTCTAGTTTACTGCTCATTATATCGGAATTTAGCAAAAAATCTAGTACAATGATCGTCCATCTCATCGACGGCACCTATGAACTATTCCGGCACTTCTACGGCCAGCGTAGTTACAACAAGGGCAAGGACAAACCGTTCGGAGCTGTGGTCAGCGTACTGCATGGAGTATTGCAAATGATAGAAGAAGGCGCTACCCACGTTGGAGTAGCGACGGATCACGTTATCGAATCGTTTCGCAATGATCTTTGGCCGGAATATAAAACAGGGGAGGGTATGGAGCCGGCGCTTCGAAGGCAATTCCATCCTCTTGAAGAAGCATTGAATTCAATGGGAGTTGTCGTGTGGCCGATGATTGAATTGGAAGCGGACGATGCATTGGCTTCGGCTGCGTACCGGGCTTCCGCAGATCCTCGTGTTCTGAAAGTATGTATCTGGACGCCGGACAAAGATCTCGCGCAATGCGTACGCGAAGATCGGGTCGTGCAGATCGATCGCAAGGCCGGAGCGATTAGAGACGCAAACGCCGTACACAAAAAGTTCGGC
>DATHFS010000723.1:0-5477 GCA_035317975.1 Cyclobacteriaceae bacterium
AGCAATTCTTCGGCAACCCTGGTGAGACGGGCTTCCGTGTAGCGCATAGCAGCCGGTGAATCCCCATCGATTGAGCCAAAATTTCCCTGCCCATCCACAAGGGGATAACGCAGCGACCAGTCCTGGGCCATGCGAACCATCGTGTCATAGACCGATGCATCGCCGTGAGGGTGGTACTTGCCGAGCACCTCTCCTACAATTCTGGCTGACTTCTTATAGGGCTTATTGTAATTGACACCCAATTCCTGCATCCCGTAAAGCACCCTGCGGTGAACCGGTTTGAGTCCGTCGCGTACATCCGGCAGCGCTCGTGAAATGATGACCGACATCGAATAATCGATGTAGGCTCCACGCATTTCATCTTCAATATTGATGGGAATAATATTCTGTCTCCCGGGAGTTTGTTCTGCCACTGACAAGTCGATTTATATGAATTTTATGGCCAGAGCTGCTGTTGAAACAGCCCTTTAATTTTAGCCCTGAAAGGTAGGTAAAATAGGTTGAATAGTTAACCTCAAAACGATCAAAAATACCCAAAAAATGAGGTTTTTTTTAATAAATCCGGACCCCTGCAACAAGCAAGGATTTGGGACAAAATTCCGATCTAATACGGGTTCATTTTCTTCTTATTCCGGCCCTTGTATTTGAGCAGGGGATTGTTTTCTCCATAGCCGGGATTTTGCTTTTTGAAGATGGGGTGTACCCGGCTTCGATACTCTTTGTTTCCATGTGCATGGTTGATCTGGATTCTGCATTCTTTATGGAAACACCGGGGCAGCTCGGGAATGGTATACGTGAACCCGACATTCAGATAGAATGCGTTCATCGTGTGCTGAATGGTCTTCCCGCTTCCCGGCAAGGCAAGGGTATAACTCTTTATATCGTACGACGGCCGGACAAATAACCGGAAGTATTCGGAAAGTTCGCGCTCGGCCGTCACCCCCAGGTTGAAGTAAATTCCCTTCTTAATGAGGCTGCTGTTGAAATTTTTCCCCGGCTTAAATCCGCCAATGTTGACATCGGCGGTAAATAAATAGTCGCCAATACGGTAAAATGATACTCCGAGTGATCCGAAATATTTGCTCATAAAACCGGCCGGACTGGCTGGTTTGAACGACCCTACTTTGTCTGAAAAAGCGGTGGGATAGAAATTGCCCAGGCTCATATATTCATAGGAATATCCGCCGCCTATCCGGTAGCGATTGAATTCGTAGTGAATGGTGGCCTTCAGCGGGATATTAAATGCCCGGCCTTTAAATCCAAGTTTGGAGGTATCGGAACTGACTAAAAAACTGCCTGGCGATACACTGGTGGAGTCGATCGTGGCCGTATTCACCCAATTGCTATACCGGACCGCCGGGCCTGAATTCACACCAAAAATCTGGGGTGCTTTCCCATTTACCTGATAGATGGCAAAACGATCCTGTAGTGAATGACTGAAATACGTATTCCCGTACCCTGTACTCAACCCAAACCTGAAATGCTTAAAAATCGCCCGGGCGTTCTTTTTTCTTGTTACATAGAAATGGTCAAGGGGAAAAGTAGGCTCCTCGTCCTGTGCCAATACACAAAAAGGCATGCCCAGGAACGCCAGGAGAAACAGTCGCGGTATGGATATTCGTGACCTCAGGACGTCATTCGTTTAAGGCAGGTATGCGTTTAGCCGTCTAAAGATAATCATTTAAAACCCTAATTAGTTGGATCCGTAACTGGGGTAGCCGCTTTCAAGCGAGCTGAACGTGTGGAATAAGGTCTCTCCTTTTTTGACCTGATAGGTAAAGGGATGGTCGACGGTCTTGCCTTGCCGGGTGGTGAGCTTTAACGTAAGACTGGTCTGCCCCTCCTTCAGTGGTACGCGGCAATAGTAAATGCTATGCGGGAGCGTTTGCCAGTTGCGGGTATCGGCTTTCTCTGTCAGCGCATTGATCACCCCCAACACAGAGCCCAGGGTTCGGTCCTCCTTTTTCAACTCGTATTCAGCTACTTTTTTCATGGCCACCCGGATCAATGCCTTACTCAACTCCAGGTTCATTCTTTCTTGTAACGCTTTGAATGCGATCTTATTGACATCCTCCATCAATTGTAAATTCAGGGATTGGTCCGGTGTCTCCAGGGATGCCGACGAATAATAGGTTGGCCGCTCTACGTATTTTGGAAACGCAACCCGAAAAATATCCATGCGGCCCAGGGATTTGCGGTCTTGTTCGCTATAGCCGGCTACGTTAAATGGAAAAGAGATGCCCATATCGGGATTGCTAAACGTGACCCAATCGCCTTGCCGGCTGACAATAAAATTAATGCCCCATTCCGCTTTCACAGGGCTCAATCCATTGTGCCAGAAAAAAATCAGCTCTCCTCCTTCCGGTGCATGGTACTGATAGTCTTCACGCCCAAACTCTTTCTTGTAGTCCTCCCATTCGGAAGTCATTCCGCTGAGAAAAGCGGTGCGCAACAAATCTTCTTTCAATTGATCCGGCGGACCGAGGCCGAATAAGGATTGATAATCCTGTGAATAGATGCCATAGGCGTTGCGGTAAGCAATAAAGGCGTTGTTGTAGTCCTTATCCATGTCATAAATAATGCCCATCAACGTATTAATAAAGGCATCGTGGCGGTATTTATTGTCCGAATCGTAGCGGTCGCTCAACTGTTGAAGCCGCGTATCGAGCCGGCGGCACTCCACCAGTGCATCTTCCGTTTTATTAAGTTTGAGATAGTTCAATGCTTTGTAATACAGCAGCATCAAGTGCTCATGATCTTCTCCCCTATAGGCAGTCACGTTGGGGTTGGTCAGGTACGACTCCACTTCGTTGAGATAATTTTTGCGATAATCTTCTCCAAACAGATAGGCTTTTTCAAAATAGTCATTGCTCTCCTCATAGCGGCCCAACAGCGAAAGGACCAACCCGTTGTTAACATCGTACAAAAATGCACGTTTGCCGCTGCCATCAGAAGCATGTGCCCGTAAGTTGGCGAGGGCTTTAGGCAAGTCACCACTTTCGAAGTCCTGGTTGAACGTAAGACTGGATTGGTAATAGGAGGCACAGGACTGAAGAATCAAGAGGGCGACCCATATCCAGAATTTCATCATCTTGGTTGGTTATTGGTCATTAGTCATTAGGAGGATAAACCACGAGTCAGGAATCAAGCCACCAATAACTAATGGCCAATGGCTAATGACCAATTATCAATTCCTGATCAATTTCTTGATCTCTTCCTGACTATACCAAATTCGTTTATCCGTTTCCATGTCGGTGAGAAACAACGTGGTAATGTAATTGACAACGCGTTTGTTGTTGTATACGTCAGTCTCGGAAGTCATCTCACCAAACAGCATCAGATTAGCCCCCACTTCTTTTCCCCACTGAGCAACGGTGGCCGGGTCCGAAAAATCCTGCTGCTGGGCGCGTTCATCGCGCAGTTTCTCCCGAAAAGCGTCGGACTCCACCAGGTCAGCCACCCCGGAATTATAGATCGCGAATTCTAATTTCTTGACATAATTGTCGGAATCGATATGCTCACTGGTCTTATTCCGGATGAGTCCAACAATAATGGCTGGTTTTTTTTCCAATGCTTTCGAATAATCTTTGAATTTCTGGCTGCCCAGCAAATCAGCGATCATTTTGTTCGCCACCTGACGCGAATCGGTGTCATTCCAGCGTCCACTCAGGTCGATGGGTTGGTCGGGACTAATGCGGGAAACCGAGCGGGCACACGATAACAAAGCAGAAAGACTCAATACAATCAGAACAGTACGCATGCTTTTGAAATTAATGCAGGGCTCCAAAATCCCTGCCAATATAAACGTTACCCGGAACTACTTTATGGATTTAAGATGGGCGATGACTCCGGTGGGATCGGGAGAAGAGAAAACGCAATTTCCCGCCACGAGTACGTCCGCCCCCGCTTCCATGATCTCCTTTGCGTTCTCCTCGCTTACCCCTCCGTCCACTTCGATCAGGGCGTTCGATTTCTTTTCGACAATGAGTTTTCTTAGCTGCCTTACCTTCGCATACGTGTTCGCAATAAATTTCTGTCCTCCAAACCCGGGGTTCACGGACATCAGGCAAACCAGGTCAATATCCGCAATGATATTTTCCAGGTCCTGGATCGGCGTGTGAGGATTCACCGCCACCCCTGCCTTGCAGCCAATGGATTGGATCTGTTGAATGTTTCTGTGCAAATGGTGACACGCCTCGATGTGCACGGAAATGCGACTTGCCCCTGCCTTGTGAAAGGCCTCAACGTAGTTTTCAGGATGTACAATCATCAAATGCACGTCCAATGGCTTTTTGGCATGACGCCGGATCGCCTCGACCACGGGAATACCCAGGGAAATGTTAGGAACAAACACGCCATCCATCACATCCACATGGATCCAGTCAGCCTGACTTTCGTTGATCATATTGACTTCCCTATCCAGGCGGGCAAAATCACCGGCAAGTATGGAGGGCGCAACCAGAGTCTTCATGGAAGCAAATATAACTTTGATTTACGGATTAGGATCATTAGCGTCGGATTAAACCTTGATCCATCGGAAAGTTTTTACAAGCGAGGGGCTTTTGACTTTTATCAGATACAGGCCAGAGGTCATCCCGCCGACGTTTATCTGAAAGGGATTGTTTCGCCACGTGGCATCGATGGTCGATTCAGAAAGCGTCCGGCCCAGACGGTCATAGATGGTAACCGTGACCGATTCATTCGTTGGTTCCTTAAACAGGACATGCAAGGCTGCATCGAAAACCGGGTTTGGATAGATCATGACCGCTTCATTCATTTCGGCCCGGGCCAGGTAGTTTTTTATTCCCATAAAATCAGGCAGACCGTACCCCTTCAGATTGTCCGGCGTACGAGCCTGGTCTGCCGAGTTGATGATAGCCTCATAGACTTCCACTGCAGTAAGTTTGGGATAGGCCTGCCATATCCCTGCGGCCAGACTGGCGATCAATGGACTGGCAAAGGAAGTTCCGCTTCTGGAACCAACCGTTCCGGTGGGTAAAATAACAGCATTGCCATACCCCAACGCCACCACATCCGGCTTAATACGACCATCGGCCGTGGGGCCCACCGAACTAAAGGGCACCCGTACCCCGTCACTGCTCACCGCGCCGCAAGACAGGATGCCCATTGCGTCGGCCGGCGCCGTGATGTAGTGCCAGGGCTGGTTGCCTTCGTTGCCTGCGCTGCACACCACCACCATCCCTTTCATCATCGCCTGTGTCGCTGCCCGGGTCACGATGGCTGTCTTTCCATCGAGATCGGCCGGAGAATAGCTCATGGAAGGGTCATCAAATTCATTATATCCCAGCGACGTACTGATAATGTCCACTCCGGCGCTGTCGGCTTTTTCGGCCGCCCATAGCCAATTGTATTCCTCGATCCGGTATTCGCTGGACACATCCTCGGTTACAAACAAGTAAAAACCGGCGGCAAACGCTCCGCCGGTAAAAGAATCAGGTATGGTGGCGCCGATAACA
>DATHFS010000724.1:0-5467 GCA_035317975.1 Cyclobacteriaceae bacterium
CCGGATACGTCAGCGGTAGTGCTATCCTCCATTCACTGGACTGACGGGACGCTGTTCAATCTGAAACAAATCGGAGAACGCTGCAAAGAAGTGAACGCTGTCTTTATCGTGGATGGGACGCAGTCTGTAGGAGCATTGCCAATGGATATAACAGAGTGTAGAATTGATGCTTTGATTTGTGCAGGGTATAAATGGTTGTTGGGGCCGTATTCAATCGGACTTGCCTACTACGGTGAATTTTTTAATAACGGTGTACCGATAGAGGAGTCGTGGATGAATAAGAGCAACGCTGTTAATTTTTCGGAGCTGACCTCCTACGTCGATGATTATACGATGGGGTCCGGCCGGTATAACGTTGGGGAATTCAGCAATTTCATACTTACGCCCATGCTGGATAAGGCATTAGAGCAAATACTGGACTGGAAGGTAGCAACCATTCAGGATTATTGCGGCCAGCTTATTAAACCCTTAACGACTTTTTTAAAGGGGAATGATTTCCGGATTGAAGATGAAAAGTACCGGGCACGACATTTGTTTGGCTTTTCAATACCCCCTTCCGTTGATCAGGACCGGCTCATGGGAGAATTGCAAAAAAGAGGCGTTTATATTTCAGTGCGCGGAAAATCAATGAGAGTTTCTACCCACCTTTACAATGACGACAACGATATCACTGCACTCATTGATGCCTTGTCGGCATTGAAATAGAAAGCAGCGACTACCCCACCTGTCCGGTTTAGATGAAGGATATGCTCCTCGATAATTTATTGATCATCATCGTACTCCTCCTGGCGGTTTCCCTATTATCGATGTTGAGCGACAAGTTGCGGATATCCTACCCGATATTTTTGGTACTCAGCGGTTTGATTATCGGATTTATTCCAAATGTATTGGACATCACCCTGGAACCGAATTTAGTTTTCCTGATTTTTTTACCTCCCTTGTTGTATGTCGCTGCCTGGAATACGTCGTGGAAAGATTTCTGGGCCTTTCGCAGAGCCATCAACCTGCTCGCATTCGGATTGGTGATTTTTACGTCCTGTGCCGTGGCAGTCGTTTCACATTGGATTATCCCAGGGTTTTCACTGGCGATCGGGTTCTTGCTGGGCGGAATAATTTCTCCGCCCGATGCGATTGCAGCAACTTCGGTGTTGCAGAAATTGGCGATGCCCAAGCGCGTGGTTACGATCCTCGAGGGCGAAAGCCTGGTGAATGACGCATCGAGTTTAATTGTTTTCCGGTTTGCTTTGGCAGCGGTACTCACTGGCAAGTTTGTGCTGTGGGAGGCAGGTCTTGATTTTGTGGTGGTGGTGGCAGTCGGCGTTCTGATCGGATTGGCGATCGCCTTTGTGATCTATGCGATCCACCGGTTTTTGCCCACCACGTCGAGCGTGGATACGGCCATTACGTTAATTGCCCCCTACCTGATGTATATCACGGCAGAACATTTTAACTGTTCGGGTGTGCTGGCCGTCGTCAGCGGTGGATTGTTCTTAAGTTCACAGTCCACTAAAATCTTTTCGTATAGTTCCCGGTTACAGGCACAAAGTGTATGGGAGACATTGGTGTTCCTGCTCAATGGTGCTGTTTTTATCCTTATCGGTTTGCAGTTGCCGGTGATCATGAATAGTCTGGATGCCGGAACAATAACCAAGGGCGTATTCTATGGGGTGGTCATCAGCTTGTTAACCATTGTGGTGCGCATCCTTTGGGTGTTCACCGGAACGTACCTGCCCAGGATGGTGAGTAAGAAAATCAGAAAGAATGAACCTTATTCCAGTTGGAAATCTGTTTTTATAGTAGCCTGGAGCGGTATGCGCGGAGTCGTGTCGCTGGCCGCGGCCCTTTCTATTCCGCTCACGCTGAGCACAGGGGAAGCGTTTCCTTACCGCAACCTGATCCTGTTTATTTCCTTTATTGTCATCCTGGTGACCCTGGTATTACAGGGCTTGACTCTTCCTTACTTGATCCGCAAGCTGAACATCGAGGAAAAGAGCAATGAACGGGAGCACCTCCTGGAAGTACAAATCAAGCTGACCTCGGCGGTGATCGATCACATTAACAAAGAATATGCACATGAGGCGGAAACGATCCATGCCTTCCGGCAGCTAAAGGATCGCCACGAACATTTACTGGAGGCACAAAAAAAACAGTTAACAAAGAAAGACGGCACACCCTCTTATGCTCCAGCCTATCGGAAAGCATTGCTGGAACTCATCGAGGTGAGGCGGAAAGCACTGGAAGAAATGCAGAAAGATGGAAAGTACCCCGACGAATTGATGCGCAACATCGAACGGGAAATAGACCACGAGGAAGCGCGATTGAGAGTGCAGACGAAGTAAATGGTAAAAGACAAGGAACGTTGTCTCCTTGTCCATACCAATTTTAAATTTTAAATCTTAAATTGTGCTATGAAAAAGTCGGCAGGAATAACTCTTTTATTTGCTTTATTCTTTTTATCAGCGCAGGCCCAGGCACCTCCCTTCTGGGAAGATATTGTTGCGTTTGAGAAACAGGATTCTGTACAACCCCCTCCGGTTCATGCTATCGTCTTTGTCGGCAGTTCCTCTTTTACGAAATGGAAGGATGTGGGAGACTATTTCCCGGGCTATACTATCCTTAACCGCGGGTTCGGCGGGTCGAGGCTGGTGGATGTGATCCGGTACACGTACGATATCATTCTTCCGTATAGGCCCAAACAGGTAGTGATTTATTGTGGCGAAAATGATTTTGCTTATGCCGATACGGTTTCCGTAACGGAAGTCGTCCGGCGTTTTAAGACATTATATGGTATGCTCAGGCAAAATCTTCCCTCTACCACCATTAGCTTTGTTTCTATGAAACCCAGTCCCGTCCGGGAGAAGCTCCAGGACAAAATAAAGGCGGCTAACAATGAAATAAAATTGTTCCTGAAGAAAGAGAGCCGGGCTGCCTTTATTGATATCTATCCGGCCATGCTGGATGCGAAGGGAAAAATGAGAGAAGAGCTTTATGAAGAAGACCGCCTGCATATGAAAGCGGAAGGGTATCGAATCTGGCAGAGGATCATGTTGCCTTATTTGATTAAGTAGGTTAGACTGCCACCGCCTCCTTATTATACTTATTCCTGTATTCAATCGGTGACAACCCCGTCGTCCTCTTGAAAACGGTCCGGAATGCTTTGGTATCGGAATACCCCACATCATCCATGATCTCATTGATATTTTTTCTGCTGGTTTCGAAACTCTTTTTTGCCGCTTCCATTTTTACACGCTGAATATACTCCGAGACGGTATTGCAGGTAGCCTTTTTAAACCTTCGCTCCAGGCTTCTCCGGCCTACGGCAAACATGGTCGCTAATTGGTCGACCGTGATTTTGTCCTGAAAATTGTTCTCTATGAATTCCTGGGCTTTCAGCACGGGTTCATCATCATGCTCCTTTTGCCCGCTGAAAATGGTGAATTGCGACTGACTGCCGCGGTCAATTTCGATTTCATAGATTTTGGCACACAGAATCGCAACGTCCCGGCCTGCATATTTCTCGACCAGGTAAATGATCAGATTCCAGAATGAGTTAGCCCCGCCGCTGGAGTAGATACCGTGCTCATCGGTAATGATTTTTTCGGATACGAGGGTCACCTCGGGAAACCTTTTTCTAAAATCGTTCGTCGCCATCCAGTGGGTGGCGCATTTCTTTCCGGCCAGTAACCCGGTTGAGGCGAGCAAAAATGTACCCACACAAAGGCTGGCCACTTCTGCCCCCGCCTTGTATTGTTTATTTATCCAGGGAAAAAAATCTTTATTTAACTCGATCACGCTGTTCATGTCGCCATTGACGGCAGGGATAATGACGAGATCGGTTTTGAACGCGTCTTCCACCGTCCGGTCGGGGTAAACCGCAAACAACCGATCATACGTCTGGGTCTCTCTCGAGAGTCCTACCAGTTGCACCTGGAATAAAGGCTGCTTTCCCATGGCTAGTAAGACATCATTCGCTCTGCTGAAGCCGATAAAAGGACCTTCGATAGTGCTTAGGGCAACAGCGCCTCTCGGGACAAGAATGGAGATGTGTTTCATATGGTTAATACGTTGGAGTCAGTACTTTTTGCCACAAAGCCACGAAGACACTAAATTTTTTGTCTTCGCGCCTTTGCGCCTGTGGTTAGGAATTTCACTGCAAAGCCGCCATGACAAATGATAATTTGATTTACTTTTTTAAATAAAATTTTTTAAGCATACGTAGAACAAAAAAAGAACTTCGTGTCTTCGTGTCTTTGTGGCATTCTTTCGCAGTCCATGTGTCAAATCTAACAGAAGAAATTGTCGCAATCAACCCCCAAGATTGCCGTATTTACACCCTGGCCGATTAACCTGGTGCCAGTAGATTTGCTATATCAAAAGACCGGGAGATGACCCAAATAAATGCCTACCTGACATTCAACGGCAATTGCCGCGAAGCTATGACGTTTTATCAAGCCTGTTTGGGAGGAGAGCTAAGTATGCAAACTGTGGAAGGCTCTCCCATGGAAAATGAAATGCCAGTCGGGGCAAAGCAAAAAATCTTACACGCCAGTTTGATGAAGGACTGCCTGGTGTTGCTGGGATCGGATATGGTAGGGCCGGAGGGAGTCGTAAAGGGAAATACCATTTCTTTATCCCTGAATTGTAATAGTGAGAGCGAAATAAAGGTATTCTTCTCCAATCTTTCCGCCGGGGGACAAATTGTTCATCCCTTGCACGAGTTTTTTGCCGGAACCATGGGTACCCTTACCGACAAGTTTGAACGGGACTGGTTGCTTTATTATGAGAAAAAATCGAATTACCAGACTGCGTTAGTTGCTAAATAATTTTGAGTTTAATGCTTAATTTGTGAAAGTGAAAAATAGAATTGGAGAAGGAGAATCTGAAATTTAGAAAAATATGAATAAGCGCACCTTCAAAAGCATTGGTTCCATCCTGGCAGGAATGATCACGATCGTTGCCTTATCCGTCGGCACAGATTCGGTCCTGGAATCCCTTGGTATTTTCCCACCTCAGGAGCAGGGACTATTCATTCCCTGGATGCTCCTGGTTGCGCTGCTCTATCGCAGTGTGTATGCGGTGGCGGGTGGGTATGTTACTGCGATGTTAGCTCCTGATCGCCCCCTGCGTCATGCCATTATTCTCGGATTAATAGGCGTTGTCGTGAGTATACTCGGCACGATTGTGGGGTGGGACCTGTCGGCTCATTGGTACCCGATTGCGCTGGTCATTACATCGCTGCCTTGTACGTGGTTAGGTGGTAAAATGAGAAGGAAGGCAGCAGTAGGGAATGCATTTGCTGCCTGAACTCTTAAATGAATTGTAATGAGGAAAATAAAACTGCAAATGCAACTATCAGCAGATGGCTTTGTTGCAGGGCCTAGCGGGGAAATGGATTGGATGGTATGGGATTGGGATGATGAATTGAAAAAGTATGTCAGTGAATTAACCGACCCGGTCGATCTTATTC
>DATHFS010000725.1:0-3338 GCA_035317975.1 Cyclobacteriaceae bacterium
TTGTTCGAAAACACCATGGGGGGCTCCTATCCCAGGCGGGGGAGTTACGACTATATCCAGGAACGGGTAGGATATACCTTTTATGACCCAAAAGTGGCCTCCAAGGAGTTGGTCGACGAAATATTTGAAACCACCAAGAGCATTCCGAAATGCATGCGTATCGTCGCCATTGCTAAATCGGCGCAGCGAAATAATTTAGCGTTGGATTTACCGAAAATCCTGGTTCCCACCTTGCTGGTTTGGGGATTAAACGATACGATCACCCCGCCGATGGTGGCATATGAATTTAACCGGTTGATCCCGAAGTCGAAATTGAAATTCATTGATCAATGCTGTCATGCCCCCATGATGGAGCATCCTGACAAGTTCAATGAAATTGTGGACGACTTTTTGGTAAAAAGTGCTGCCTGAAGGAAACAGTGTATGAGGACGTAGGAGCGTAAAACAGAGCAAGGGTTAAAAATAGGTCAGCTTAACTTGTCTAAATCAACATCGATGATTGCCGAAGAACTTATCAATCACATGATCCCTCCTCTCAAGGTGACCGACGATGCGCATAAAGCCATTGTATGGATGGAGGAGTTCCGGTGTAATCACCTTCCCGTGGTGGAGGATGGACAATTGCTTGGATTTATTTCAGAAGAGATCATTCTCGAATCCAACGATATTGACAAGCGCCTGGGCGACTTTGAACTGGTGGGCAAGGATTGTGCTGTTGGTCTTGACGCCCACTTTTATGATATTCTGCGAATTGCCGGAGACCATAAACTTCAGATCGTCGCCGTGCTGAGTGAAGAGCAGCAGTATATCGGTGTTATCACCGTTCAGGATATCATGACCTCCTTTGCACAAACGGCCTCCGTGCAGATGCAAGGTGGTATCCTCGTCCTCTCCATGGACCTGGTGGATTATTCTCTCGCCGAAATCAGCCGGTACATTGAAGAGAATAATGCTAAGGTGATCAGCAGCACCATGATCGAAGATCCGATGGACAAAGGAAGGATTAAACTTACGCTCAAGATCAACCAACTCGACCTCGCCCGCATCGTCGCAACCCTGGAGCGTTTTGGTTACCGTGTAATTGCTCACTATCAAGCTAACCGCATGGAAAGCAACGACAAAGAGCGAATTGATATGTTGATGCGGTATTTGAATATCTAAGTGCTCACCGCGATACCGCCCAGGTTCGCCTATCCTGCCGGGTACGCTATGGATTCTTAATCAGAGTTTCCTAATTTTATAAAAATTGTGTCCATGCGCATCGGTATCCACGGCAAAGACTTTCAGGATAAATCCGCCCGATTTACCGAACATGTATTGGATTGGCTCCGGCAATATAAGTGCGAAATCTGGGTGTCGGCTAAATTCATAAAACAACTTAAGTCGTCGCGTACCCGTCAGTTCAAGCTTAGATCCTTCGATCACGGTGACAACCTCCGCAATCTGGATTTCTTTTTTTCGCTCGGCGGGGATGGAACACTGCTCGAATCGGTGACCTATATCGGCAAGGCGGAAGTTCCCATCCTGGGGATCAACACGGGTCGCCTCGGATTTCTGGCCACGATCAGCCGCGATGAAACGGAACAAGCGCTGGACGTCCTTTTCAAGGGCAAGTATAAAATCGATACACGCGCCGTATTAAAATTGATCTCCACCCCAAAGCTTTTCGGCAATCTTAATTTTGGACTGAACGATTTCACCATCATGAAGAAAGACACTTCTTCGATGATCACCGTGCACGTGCACGTAGACGGCGAATTGCTCAACTCCTATTGGTCCGACGGAATTATTCTTTCGACGCCAACCGGCTCTACCGGATACTCGCTCAGTTGTGGCGGTCCCCTGGTGTATCCCAAGTCAGAAAGCTTTATCCTTACCCCCGTCAGCCCCCACAACCTGGGAACCCGGCCAATCGTACTTTCCGATAACTCGGAGATCTCTTTTCAAATTGAAGGGAGAAGCAAGAAATACCTGGTCTCGCTTGATTCCCGTTTTGAAACCATTGATGAATCTGTGAAATTGAAAATAACGAAGGAACGGTTCAAGGTTAAACTTGTGGAGTTACCCGGTCATCATTATTTCAACACCTTGAGGCAAAAACTGAACTGGGGGCTCGATATCCGGAATTAAAGCTAAAATCTCCCTAATGCTTACAAAACCACGGTTTTGTGTATTCAGGGTACCGATGGTCGGGAATCGAAGGAATTAGTTAATTTTATAGCTTTACCTACCCCTGTTACGCCTATTTACTATGAGAACGTTGTGTCTTGTGCTGGTCTCTGTTTTTTTGATGTTGACATCCTCAGAAGGCGCGCTGGCCCAACTAAGGCGGGGCACGATAAAGAGAAATAACAAGCAAATAGGTTCTTTTAGAGGCAGGAAATCCGGATTTGGAAAGGAAAAACGATATAATGCGATCGGATTTTCAGTAAATGCCCTTAATTATTATGGCGATATTGCTCCCCTCCCACAACGAGCGAGCACGGATATATCCTTTACCCGGCCTGCCTTTGGAATTTCTCTTGCGCATCGCTTCGGACCACGGTACACACTCCAGGGGCAGTTCCTGTATGGAACGCTGAGCGGGTCGGACAATTCAGCAAGTTCTGCCACCGGTGAAAGCAAGTTCCGCTACCTGCGAAACGCCTCCTTCAGGAACCGGATTAAAGAGTTATCGGTTGTAGCCTATTTCGATTTATTTGAAAATCAATCAACCTATATCAGCCGGGTCAAATGGACGCCTTATGTTTTTATTGGCTTCGCCGGTTTTTTGCACAACCCGCAGGCGAAAGCGCCGGCCCTTGATTTGCACGGCAATCCGCTGCCCGAGGCCGGGAAATGGGTGGATCTTCGTCCTTTGGGGACAGAAGGGCAATATTCGCAATTGGACCCCACGGACAAGAATTATGGCGTCAAACCATACAGTTTGTTGCAGGTTGCAATACCATTTGGCGTCGGTGCTCGTTTTAGGCTTAATGAAGTAATGGATCTTTGGGGAGACATTGGATTCCGATATACATTCACCGATTACCTGGATGATGTGAGCCGTAACTATGTAAACTTATATAAGCTGAATAGTCCCCTGGCCGAGGCAATGGCCTACCGGACGAATGAGCTAAGCCCCGGAGGGCAGACCCCACCTGCCAATCCCTCGACGTATAGTGACCCGAACAATCCGGGCAAGACGTACACCGTGGAGGCAGGCTATGGTCAGGAATTCAAGGACAATAATCGGGGGAATAAGAACAATCGCGACATCTACATGGTCACGTCCATCAGGCTTACCTACATTGTGGGGGCAACCTTTCACAAAGCTAAATTCAGATAATGCGTTGACT